>NZ_JBYCKI010000306.1:0-7168 GCF_057473305.1 Thiomonas sp. TH-17 | reverse complement strand
TCATCCTTCTGGGCCTCATCGTCTGGGCGGTGGACGGCCTGCGCAAACCCGCGCCAGGCACCGAGAGCACGGTCATTCATCCCGCGTCCAGCGCTTCCAATACGGCGGCGCGGGCGGCTTCCGCAGTGGCGGCCGCCGCGCCCAAGCCCGCAATGAGCACGGCGCAGCAGGAGCGGGCCGCGGCTGCCGCGATGGACGCGCTGTCTGCAGCCAGCGCGCCAAGGACGGCTGCAGAGACGGCGTCTCAGGCCGCTAGGGTGACGTCCGCCGCGATGCCTGCCGTGGCCCCAGCGGAAGTCGCTTCGGTGCCGACCCCGGCGCAAACCATCGCTGTCGAGGCTGCGAGTTCGGTCGTCACCGCCGCAGCTCCGAGCAAACCCGTCGCCAAGCCAAAATCCGCGCAACACAAGCCCGCGGTTCACGCCCGTGTCGAACCTGCGCGGCCCGCCGCGACGAAGCCGAAGCGCGTTGGGGCGGTGGGTGTTTGCCGCACTGCGGGCTGGTATGTGCAGGTGGGCGCGTTTGGCAAGCAGCAGAGCATTGACCGTCTTGCCAGCAAGCTGCATCGCGCGGGCTACACCCAGGTTTGCGTGGCCGCACAGCAAGTGCGCGGACTGCATCTGTTCTACGTCGGTCCCTATAAAAATGCAGCATCGGCGCGTGAAGCAAAAGCCCCTTTGCACAAGCTCACCGGGGCAGAAGGCATTTTGCGCAAGCTAGGCTGATGCTCCCCCCATTCGCGGGGCTGCGAGAATGTCGCCATGCTTGACGACCGCGCACCCCATCTCCTGACTGCCGACAGCCCCGATCTGCTGCTGGGCGAGAGCCCGCCGATGCGTACGCTGCGCGAGCAGGTTCGGCGCGTGGCGCAGACCGACAGTACGGTGCTGGTGCTTGGCGAGTCTGGCACGGGCAAAGAACTGGTGGCGCGCACCGTGCATCTGCAGTCGCCGCGCGCGGCCCGGCCTTTCGTCGCGGTGAATTGCGGCGCGATTCCCGGCGAGCTGATGGAGAGTGAGCTGTTCGGCCACGAACGGGGCGCGTTCACCGGGGCGCTCAATGCGCGCAAGGGCCGGTTTGAACTGGCCGGGCGCGGCACCTTGTTTCTCGACGAAATCGCCGAGATGAGCTCGCCGCTGCAGGTCAAGATCCTGCGGGTGCTGCAGGAAAAATGCTTCGAGCGCGTGGGGGGCAACGAAGTGCTCGCAGCGCAGTCGCGCATCGTGGCGGCAACGCACCGCGATCTGGAGCAGCAGATCGGGTTGGGCCGGTTTCGCGAAGACCTTTACTACCGCCTCAACGTGTTTCCGGTGCAGGTGCCGCCGCTGCGCCAGCGCGGCGAAGACATTCTTCAACTGGCCGAACACGCCTTGCAACGCCTTGAGGCGCAGGGGCTGGGGCGGGTGCGTTTCGGCGACGGCGTGCAGCAGGCCCTGCTGGGTTACCGCTGGCCCGGCAATGTGCGCGAATTGCAAAACCTGATGGAGCGCCTGCTCATCCTGCATGCCGGCTCCATCGTGCGTCTGGCCGACCTGCCGCCCAAGCTGCGCGCCGGCGGCGATTTGGCGCGCGATCTGGGGCGCGATTTGAGCGCGACCGAGGCGGCTTTGCCCGAACTGGCCACGAACATCGCCGCTGAAGACGACGAGCAAGAGGGGCTGCAAGCGCTGATGCAGGCCATGACCGAGCCCGCCCTGCAGCCCGTTCTGCCCGAAGAGGGCATGGACCTGCGCGCCTATCTTGAGCAGATCGAACGCAGCCTGATCGAACAGGCGCTGCAGCGCAGCCGCCACGTGATCGCGCATGCCGCGCAGCACCTCGGCCTGCGCCGCACAACGCTGGTGGAGAAAATCCGCAAATACGGCCTGGGTGCCGAGTCGCGCGAGTAAATTCGCGGTTGGCCATCGATGCGAGTGCCGGTGACGGAAAATCGTCACGTCTCAGGCCTTGGTTTTGCTAACTTGCTGCCGGGCCGTATGCCCTTTTGTTTCCTCTCCGCCTGATTTCGACCCTTCTCGATGACTTCCCCGCGAATTTTGCTGATCGACCACGACGCCGCGCGTGGCCAGCGTCTTTGCGACGAATTGCAGGGCGCGGGTTGCGTGGCCGCGCTGCATGCGGCGGAAGACACAGCCCTGCAAGCCGTCGAGCAAGGCTGGTCGCCCGATTTGGTGTTTTGCGACGGCGAAGGGGCGGGTATCGACGCGGCGCGGGTGCTGGCACGGCTGCACGGCCTGCATCCCGCGCTGCCGGTGCTGATGGTGGCGCGGCATGCCTCGGTGCAGGCGGCGGTGCAGGCGCTGCAAAGCGGCGCGGCGGACTATCTGAACGCGCCCCTCGATCTCTCGCAGGCGCTGTCCAAGATTCGTCAGTTCGTGCCTTCGGCGGCGTCACTGACCCCGGCGAAAACCAAGGTCGCCGCGGCTTCAGCCCCGGTCGCAAGCCCAGCGCCGGCCGCCTCGATAAAGGCCACATCAGCGCCCGGACCCGCCAGCGGACTGATCGCCGAGTCTGCCGCGATGCAGCAGATTCTGAGCATCGTCCGCCGCGCGGCGCAGACCGATGTCACCGTCATGCTGCTGGGCGAAAGCGGCGTGGGCAAGGAAGTCATGGCGCGCTATGTCCACGCGCAATCGCCGCGCTCGGCAGGGCCGTTCATCGCCATCAACTGCGCCGCCATTCCTGAAACCCTGCTCGAAGCCACGCTGTTCGGCTTCGAGAAGGGCGCTTTTACCGGGGCAGGGCAGTCGGCGCCGGGCAAATTCGAGCAGGCGCAGGGCGGCACGCTGCTGCTCGATGAGGTGACGGAAATGGCCCCGGCCCTGCAAGCCAAGCTGCTGCGCGTGCTGCAGGAGCGCGAGATTGAGCGCCTGGGCGGGCGCAAACGCATCGCGCTCGACGTGCGTCTCGTCGCCACCAGCAACCGCGATCTGCAGCAGGCCGTGCAGCAAGGCGTTCTGCGCGAAGATGTGTATTACCGGCTGAATGTGTTTCCGGTGCAGATTCCGCCGTTGCGCGAGCGGCGCGACGACATTTTGCCGCTGGCCAAAGCCATGCTGGTTCGCCATGCGGCGCAGTTTGGCATGACGCCGCCGCCTCGGCTCGATCCTTCAGCGCAGCAGGCCTTGCAGGCGCACCGCTGGCCGGGCAATGTGCGCGAACTCGACAACGTGATGCAGCGCGCGGCCATTCTGAGCCAGGGCGGGGTGATTTCAGCGGCCGATCTGCTGTTTCCGCCGCCCGCCGCCGAGAGCCCTCTGCGCGCCTCGGCGCCCGCGCAGCCGCAGCTCGCGCCGCAAGCACTTACGCCGCAATCAATTGCGGGTGATCTGGGCAGCGAGTTGGCGCTGAATGAACGCCAACTCATCGCCGACGCGCTGCAGCACAGCCAAGGCTCTAAGCAGCGAGCCGCAGAGCGTTTGGGCATCAGCCCGCGCACCCTGCGCCACAAGCTGCAAAAGCTGCGCGAAGCCGGACTGGAACTGCCGGACATGCCCGACCCAACTTGATCCGACCAGGCTGGAACGCGTTTTGCTTGAAAGGGGCAAAACGCCGGTTTTATCCCGGTTGAATGGACGAAAAATTGCCGGAGGCCTCATGCAGATCGATCCCATGCAAAGCGTGCTTGCCCAGATGCGCAGTCTCACCGCGCAGGCGCAGGCGCGGCCGGCCGATGCGGTCGGCGGCAACGCGGCAGCGGCGCTGGGCGCGACTGCCGCCTCGCAGCAAACCGACTTCGCCGCCACGCTCAAGAGCGCCATCGACGGGGTGAGCGGCGAGTTGCAGCACGCCAACGCCTTGCAGCAGCAGTTCGTTTCGGGCACGGGCGATGTGAGTCTGAGCGACGTGATGCTCGCCTCGCAGAAGGCCAGTCTGTCGTTTCAGGCGGTGCTGCAAGTGCGCAACAAGCTCGTGTCCGCTTACCAGGACATCATGAACATTCAGGCCTGACCACCACACCGCACCACAAGCCCCCTAACGACATTTTTTTGACGCCTCTCTCCTGACGCCCACCTCATGGCCACGACCACCGCCGCCGCGCTGCAAGACCCCTTGGGCGCCTTCCGCCAGATGAACATGAACCAGCGTTTCACCTGGCTGGCGGGTCTGGCGGCGCTGATCGCATTGATCATCGTCACCCTGATGTGGACGAGCCGACTCGACTATCAGGTGCTCTACACCAATCTTTCCGAGCGCGATGGCGGCGCGGTCATTGGCGAGCTGCAAAAACTCAACATTCCCTACCGCATCACTGGCGGCGGCGCGGTGATCGAAGTGCCCTCGGCGCAGGTGTACGCCACCCGCATGAAACTCGCGGCCAATGGTCTGCCCAAAGGCGCGGGCGTGGGCTTCGAGGTGCTCGACAACGAGCCGATGGGCACCAGCCAGTTCGTCGAACGCATCAACTACCAGCGGGCGCTGGAGGGTTCGCTGGGGCGCACCATCGAGTCGCTCTCGGCGGTGCAATCGGCCACGGTGCATCTGGCCATTCCCAAACCCTCGGTGTTCCTGAGCGAAGCCGAGAAACCCTCGGCCTCGGTGCTGCTCAAACTCTATCCGGGCCGGGTGCTCAGCGGCGCGCAGGTGGCGGGCATCGTGCATCTGGTGTCGTCTGCGGTAGCGGGGCTGGGGGACAAAAACGTCAGCGTGGTCGATCAGGACGGCAATCTGCTCACCTCAGGGCAGCGCGCCGACAGCGGCATTCAGCCCGACCAGCTGATGTATCGCAACACCATCGAGCAGCAATATCGCAAGCAGATCGAAGCGCTGCTCGCACCCCTGGTGGGCAACGAGGGGGTGCGCGTGGCGGTGTCGGCCGACATCGATTTCGCCAAGACCGAATCCAGCTCGGTGGTTTACGGCCAGGGCCACTTGCTCAGCCAGCAGCAGCAAAGCACCAACTCCAGCGGCGGCGGTGCGCTGCCGGCCGGCGTGCCCGGCGCACTGAGCAACCAGCCGCCGGGCGGGGTCACCGCTCCTTTCGTCATGGGAACGGCCTCCGCGCCGCTCACGCCGCAGCAACTCACCCAAATCACGCCCAGCCTCAAGACGCTTGCGCCCACGGCGGCCAGTTCGTCGGCCACGACCAATTACGACCTCGACAAAACGGTCAGCCATACCCAGCAGCCGGTCGGCTCGGTCAAGCGGCTGTCGGTTTCCGTGCTGGTCAACGATCAGGCCAAGGGCGGCAAGCCCGTGCCGCTGAACGCGGCGCAGTTGGGGCAGATGAAGCAGCTTGTGGAGAACGCCATCGGTTTCGATGCCAAGCGCGGCGACACGGTGAGCATTGTCAACATGCCCTTCACCGCCGCGCAGAAAGAGGCCGAGAAAGAGTTGCCCGTGTGGCGCCAACCCTGGATCTGGGACGGCGCGCGGCAGGCCGTGCCCTACGTCATCGCCCTGATTCTCGGTTTGATGGCCTACCGCGCCATGCGCAAGGCGGCGAGCGGCGGCGGAGCGCGCCGCCGGGGCGAATCTTCCGCCGAGCCGGGCGAGGCCGCGCGAGCCGCTGCGGCGGGCGGCGGCACGCAGGCGACATCCGGTACTGGCACGGGCGCCGAGCAGTCGGCGGGCGGCATGCCCGGCGCGCTGGCGCCAGACACGGTGCATTTGAGCAATACCCTGGAGTCGGATGCGGCGATCTCGCGCGAACTGGTCAAGCAAGACCCGCGGCGGGCGGCGCAGGTGGTGAAGGAGTGGCTGTCCGATGGCCAGTGAACAAGCCGATTTCAGCGGGCTCGACCGTGCGGCCGTGCTGCTGCTGAGCCTGGGAGAAGACCAGGCCGCGGAGATCATGCGCCATCTCGGGCCGCGCGAGGTGCAGCGTCTGGGCGTGGCCATGTCCAAACTCAGCCGGGTGAGCGCCGATCAGGCGCATGCGGTCATGCGCGAATTCCGCGAAAAAATCGAGCAGCAGACGGCGCTCGGTCTGGGCTCGAACGAATTTCTGCGCGGCGCGCTGACCAAGGCGCTAGGCGGCGAGCGCGCCAATTCGCTGATCGAGCGCATTCTGCACGGCGGCGAATCGAACGGACTGGAGAACCTCAAGTGGCTCGAGCCGCGCGCCATTGCCGAGTTGATCAAGCTGGAGCATCCGCAAGTGGTGGCGCTGGTGCTGGCCAATATCGAGCCCGAGCAGGCCGGCGAGGTCTTGCACTTCCTCACCGAGCGCCAGGCCAGCGAAGCCATGTTGCGGCTGGCCGCGCTCGACGGCCTGCAGCCCAGTGCGCTGCGCGAGCTCAACGAAGTGCTCGAAGAACAGCTCTCCGGCGATTCGCAGAGCGTGCAGGTGAGTGCCGTGGGAGGGCCGAAGGTCACCGCCGAAATTCTCAACCGGGTGGAAACCGCGCTGTCGTCGAGCATCATGGAACATCTGCGCTCGCAGGACGAAGAACTGGCGACCAAGGTGCAGGACCAGATGTTCGTGTTCGACGATCTGATCAATGTGGACGACCGCAGTCTGCAGACCATGATGCGCGAAATTTCGTCTGAGACGCTGATTCTGGCGCTCAAGGGCACGAACAACGCGCTCAAGGAGAAATTTCTCAGCAATATGTCCAAGCGCGCCTCTGAAATGCTGCGCGACGATATGGAGGCCAAGGGGCCGGTCAAGCTCACCGAGGTCGAGGGCGCGCAGAAGGAAATTCTGCAGATCGCCTCGCGCCTGGAGGCCGCGGGCCAGATTCAGCTGGGCAGCGGCGGCGGCGAACAACTCGTCGGCTGAGGCATGGCGACCCGTAACCGGTTCTCACCGAAGCCATGAGCGGCATCATTCCCAAGGAAGACGCGCAGGCCGCACGACGCTGGCAGCCGCAGGAAATGGACCCTGCTGCGCGCACCGCAGTGCAGGCCCCGCGCCAAACCGCAGGCGGGCCGCCGACCGCGCAACAGTTCGAGGCGGTGTACGCGCAGGCCGAGGCGCAGGGCCGCGAAGACGGCCGACAAGCGGGCCTGGAAGAAGGCCATCACGAAGGCTATGCCGCCGGGCACGCCGAGGGCTTGGCCGCCGGGCGGGCGCAGGCGCAGCAGGAACGTGAGACGCTGCAGGCGCTGCTCTCCCGCGCCTCGCAGCCCGTGGCCGCGCTCGACGCCGAGGCCGAGACGGCGCTGGTGGCGCTGGCGCTGGAACTGGCGCGGCAGGTCATCCTGCATGAACTGCGCACGCAGC
>NZ_JBYCKI010000305.1:0-5154 GCF_057473305.1 Thiomonas sp. TH-17 | reverse complement strand
CGCAAGGGTTGCTGCTCTTCTTCTCCATCTTCTTTTTGGTCGGTGCGCAGGGGTTGCTCGGCGCGCAGGGGTTGCTCGAAGCGTGGGCGATGCCGGTGGCCGACAGGCTCGACAGGGCTTGCGGCATGGGGGCAACGACAGCGGCAGCCAAGGCCAGTGCGGGAAGGGCTTGAGACAGTTTGATGAGGCGGGCTTTAGCCATGAGAAACTCCTAAAAGAGTGGTTGAGAAAGGCAAGGCAGCTATTTGCGGCCCTGTCCGCAGACAACGCGCGGGCAGGGCTGTGCGCTGACAGCGCGGGTGAATTTAACTGTTTTGTGCAGCCAATGAGCCGGAGGTCTTGCTCTTGCCGCCGCGCGACTGCACATTGGTACGGGTGAGGTAGCCAACAATCACCAGCACGGCGAAAAGCGCTGCCCAAACGACCCAAGCGGGCAGGTGAAGCAGTTGCGGCAGCGTGAGGCCGTCAGGCCCGACCTGCTTCCAAGCCCAGCCTTCGATCGAACTGAAAACCGAGTTGAAGCCCAATGTGCCGATGCCGATGCCCAGCAGGAAGACCAGACCGTCGAGCTTGCCCGAAAACATCGCGACCATCGAGGTGCCCGGGCAGTAGCCGCCCACCGCCATGCCCACACCAATGAGCACGCCGCCGAGCGAGCTACCCCAGATGAACACCGAGGGCACGAACATATTGCTGACCTCGATGACCCCGAGGCCTTGCAGCAGGTAGAGGCCGCCGGCCGACACGAGAATCGCGGTGAACATGACCTTGAACACGGCCCAGTCTTTGAAACGCAGTTGGGCAGTGAGTTTGCAGCCGCTGCCAAAACCCGCATTTTCAAGAACGTAGCCGAAGACTAGGCCGAGAATGAGGCCCGATACGGGGCCGGTGTATCCAAGAGGGAAGCTCATTTCCAGAGTCCTTTCGTCAGTTGGCCGAACACAATGCCAGCGATGAAGAAGCCGATGAGGAACAGAAAC
The DNA here is from genome assembly GCF_057473305.1 of Thiomonas sp. TH-17. Taxonomy (NCBI): domain Bacteria; kingdom Pseudomonadati; phylum Pseudomonadota; class Betaproteobacteria; order Burkholderiales; genus Thiomonas; species Thiomonas sp. TH-17. The sequence continues at coordinate 4,174 of NZ_JBYCKI010000305.1, read as the reverse complement.
CCGGCAGCCGCCAGGGTGGCCGATCCGGAAAGGCCCATGCCGCTGGTGCAACCCAGCGCGAGACGGGCGCCGAAACCGGCGGCAATTCCGCCAATCACGGCGAGGATCAGGCGCAGGCTGCGTCCGGCCTGGGTAGGGCCGTCAATCTGAAACTTGAAACGACCGGCGAGCACGCTGCCGATCAGCGCACCGATGGCCAGACCGACAACTTCCCAGACGATCCAGCGATTGAGCCCGACTTCGAACAGGTTATGGAGATAGGTGTGGGCGGCGACGGTATTAGGGTCGACCTTACCGGCCACGGCCGCGGTGGCGAGCGTGGTGGCTCCGGTCACGCCATAACCGTTGCCGGTGACGAGAAAGGTGGCCAGCAGGCCGAGCCCGAGTAGAACCCCGGCGACGTAGGGGTTCCAGAGTGGACGAGGTGTGTTGCGCATAAGTAGGCTTCCTCCAGGTGTTGTGCGGTGACCTCTATGGGGACAGCCGCAGGATGATCGATGGATCAACTTGTCTCAAATTCAGTATAGGAAAGATTTCACAATGCTTCCGGGAGTATTAGGGTTTATCCAGACTAGGACTAACACGGATGCAGACTTTTCAAATTTGCGTTTAATCAAGCAATTTTGACGGGCTTGACAGGAATGCCCGAGGCTCAATCCGTGGTATCGATATGCTTGAATGTGCGTATGCTTTAACAAAGCCGTTGCCATCCTGATGTCTGCACAGGACTTGACCGGATTGCCAGAGCAACGGTGAACGGCTTCGCCACAGTTGCTGTTCTGGTCTGCTCGGAAGATTGAGCCTGACCAGAGTTTTTGAACGCCGCCCGAGCGCATTCGGGCATTGACTTGCACACCAGGAGACCAGGGTATGGCACATATCGTTGTATTGGGCGCCGGCATTGGCGGCATGCCCGCCGCCTATGAAGCGCGTGAAGCGCTCGGCAAAGCACACAAGGTCACGGTCATCAATGCCGTGGACTACTTTCAGTTCGTGCCATCCAACCCCTGGGTGGCCGTGGGCTGGCGCAGCCGGGACGAGGTGATTTTCGGCATCAAGCCCTACCTGGAGCGCAAGGGCATCGATTTCATCGCCAAGGCCGTGACCAAGATCGAGCCCGACACCAACACGCTGACTTTGCAGGATGGCGCCAAGGTCAACTACGACTATCTGATCATCACCACAGGCCCCAAACTTTCTTTTGATGAAATTCCAGGGGCGGGCCCCCACGGCGGCTTTACCCAGTCGATCTGCAGCATCGATCACGCCGAGAAGTGCTATGCCGATTACGAGAAGCTGGTGGCCAATCCCGGCCCAGTCATTATCGGCGCCATGCCGGGTGCAAGCTGCTTCGGCCCGGCCTACGAATACACCATGGTGCTCGATACCGCGCTGCGCAAGAAAAAAATCCGCAACAAGGTGCCCATCACCTATGTGACCTCCGAGCCTTACATCGGCCACCTAGGGCTGGATGGCGTGGGCGACTCCAAGGGCATCATGGAAAGCGCCTTCCGCAGCCATGACATCCGCTGGATCACCAATGCCAAGACCACCAAGGTGGAAGACGGCAAGATGTTCGTGGATGAACTCGACATGCAGGGCAATCTGGTCAAACAGCACGAACTGCCGTTCAAGCACTCCATGATGCTGCCCGCGTTCAAGGGTGTGGACGCGGTGGCTGCGGTGGATGGACTGTGCAACCCGCGTGGCTTCGTCATCGTCGATCAGCATCAGCGCAGCCCGAAGTACAAGAACATTTACTCCGCCGGGGTCTGCATCGCCATTCCACCGACCGGCCCGACGCCGGTTGCCTGCGGCGTGCCCAAAACGGGTTACATGATCGAGTCGATGGTCACGGCCATCGTGCACAACCTCGAGGAAGAACTCGCGGGCAAGCAGCCCACGCACCGCGGCACTTGGCAGGCGATCTGCCTGGCTGACTTCGGAAATACCGGCGCGGCGTTCGTGGCCATTCCGCAGATTCCGCCGCGCAACGTCAACTGGTTCGGCGAAGGCAAATGGGTGCATCTGGCCAAAATTGCGTTTGAAAAGTATTTCATCCGCAAGATGAAGAAGGGCAACTCCGAGCCGATTTACGAGAAATACATGATGAAGCTCATCGGCATGGAGCGCCTGCTGCATCCCGAGCGCAAAGACTGATTCTTTTTGCCTCAGTTCGAGCCCGCAGGCTGTACGGTCTGCGGGCTTTTTTGTTGCGATCTCGGCGGTCGCTTCCCGGCAGAACCGGGCCTGAGCAGTTAGGCTGCATGGGGCTATTGACGTGAAGAGAAAAGATGATGTGGCTTTCCATTGCGATTTTTCTGTTGGCCGGTGCCTCCGCGGGTTTTCTGGGCGGGCTGTTGGGTATCGGGGGCGGCTTGCTGCTGGTTGCGGCGCTCAGCTTTGCTCTGCCCGCATTGGGCATTCCGGCCGATGAAGTCATTCATGTGGCCGTGGCGACGTCGATGGCCAGTATCGTGCTCACGTTTATTTCCTCCGCCACGGCGCACATCCGACGCGGCGGCGTGCTGTGGCCGAGTTGGCGCTGGCTGGCGCCAGGTATGGTGATCGGGGGTTTCATCGGGGCGCATCTGGCGCAGATGCTCAGCGGCTCGGCCTTGCGCTATGTCATTGCCGGGTTCTGCGCGGTCATGGCGGTACAGATGGCGGTTGGCAAACGCAAAAAAACAGTGCAAGGTCAGGAGCACATTCCCCGTTCACCCTGGCTGTTGCCGACAGGTGTCGGCATTGGGGCTGTCTCCTCTGTCGTGGGCATCGGCGGCGGGTCGATGACGGTGCCTTTGTTGGTGTCGCTGGGCGTTCAGCCGGTCAAGGCGGTGGCGACGAGTACGGTTTGCGGCTTGGTCATCGCCCTGTCCAGCGCGCTGAGTTACATGCTCTCGGTTCATGCGCCCGCCCATCCTCTTCCGCCTGGGGCGTTCGGCTACGTTTTTTTGCCCGCTGCTGCGGCGACTGCTGTCGCTTCCATGGCGCTGGCGCCGTATGGAGTCCGCGTGGCGCATCGCATTTCGGGCGACGCGCTCAAACGGGTGTTCTCGATTTTTCTGGTTGTTGTGGGCGCGCTGATTGCGTTCGGGGGGTAGCGGGAGCGGCGGCGATTAAACTCGAACGCTTGCCAACACTCCCCGTTTCCGGGCGGTTGAGTCTGGAAAATTTCACTTATTGAAAGGGCCGACGAATGTTTCCTTCTCGTATTTCCCGTCAATTTCTGGTGGCTGCTTTGGGCGTGAGCCTGATGGCCGCGGCGCCCGCCGCGCGAGCCGAACTGATTGGTACGCAGCAGCTCACCCAGCCGCAGTCTGGCCAGGGCGCGACAACGTTGGCCGCTGACCGGTCGACGCTGGACCATTTCATGGCGCGCGCCGATGTGCAGTCCAAGCTCGAACAAATGGGGTTGAGCCAAGAGGTGACGCAGCAACGCCTAGCGGCGCTGAGCAACGCTGAAGTAGCGCAGTTGGCCGGCAGGATCAACAGCATGCCTGCTGCAGGCGCCTTGGGTTTTCAGGAAATGGTGATCATTCTGCTGGTGGCGATTCTGGTCGTGCTGGCACTTTGATGGGGTGTGCATGACGGCTTGTCGGCTGCGCACTGCATCGCAACTGACTCTTGCATTCAGTTTGTTGCTGGGCGGTTGCGCCGCCTTGCCGCCAGGGGTTTTTTCGACGTCGCCGCCGCAATTTCAGCATGGGCGCTTGGTAGATGAGCCCGCTGGCTTGCCGCCTTCTGCGAAGGTGGCTGGAGTGCCGTTTTTTTCGGATGACAGTCACTATTGCGGACCGGCTACGCTGGCCTCCGTGTTGGTCTTCAGCGGGGTTCGCACCACGCCGAAACAGTTGATTCCGCAGGTGTTCACGCCGGGGCTGGAAGGTAGCCTGCAATTCGATCTGCTCGGGGCGTCGCGCCGGGCTGGGCGCATTCCCGTCGTTCTTCCTCCGAAGCTGGGCGCTGTGTTCGCGCAGGTGGCTGCAGGCTTTCCGGTGGTGGTGTTGCAGAAGGTCGGATTGGGTGCGCACGATTGGCACTATGCCGTGCTGGTGGCGTATGACTTATCGGCTGATCGTGTCACCTTGCGTTCCAGCACCGCTCGTGATCTGCAACTTTCCATCGAGCAGTTTGATCGGTCTTGGGCCGCGGGCGGAAGGTGGGCATTCAT
>NZ_JBYCKI010000304.1:0-8118 GCF_057473305.1 Thiomonas sp. TH-17 | reverse complement strand
GGTATTCCAACCGGGTTAGAAAGTTGTTAGAGTCGGCCGCACCAGGGTAAGGGTAGGGCCTCCCCAGGCCGTTCACGGACGAAACCACAATGTCCCGACACACGTCACACCACCGACGTTGGAGAGTTGAATGAACCTCGATACGAACAAACTTGCATCCGCCGTACGCCTGGCGCTCACGCTGGGCGCCGTGGCCACCGCAGGTGTCGCCGGCAGCGCCATGGCGCAGGACACCGGTGCGACCGCCAATTCATCGCAGAAGAACGCCAAGGAGCTGCAGACCATCGTGGTTACCGGTTCGCGCATCCGCCGCGTGGACATTGAAACCTCGAACCCGGTCATCTCCATCGGACGTCAGGCCATCCAGAATGCCGGGGGCCTGACCATCGGCAGCATCGTGCAGGCGACCCCGGCCAACACCGGCAGCTTCGCCAACCCGCAAACCAACAATGGCGGCGGCACGGGCGCATCCGGCATCAACCTGCGCGGCCTGGGCTCGAACCGCACGCTGGTGCTGGTCAACGGCAACCGCATCATCAACAGCGACCTCAACTCGATCCCGAAAGACATGGTCGAGCGCGTCGAGGTGCTGACCGACGGCGCCTCGGCCATCTATGGTTCCGACGCCATCGGTGGCGTGGTCAACATCATCACCCGCCAGAACTACCAGGGTGCCGAGTTCAGCACCGACTACGGTATCTCCGATCACAGTGATGGCGCCCGCCGCGGCTTCAGCTTCACCTTCGGCCAGTCCGGCGACAAGGGAAGCATCATGGGCGGCATCGAGTACAACAAGCAGGATGAAATCTCCGCTGCCAACCGGAGCTTTTCCAAGAACGCGATTACATTGACTGGCAGTACCAACACGCCGCCCTACCAGTATGTCGGCGGTTCTTCATATCCGCCCTTCGGCAACATCCAGTTGCCCAGCAACCTTCAGAGTATCTTTGGCGGCTGCAAGCATGTAGCCCTGAACCCGGGCGGTAATGCCCAAGTGGTCAGCACCGCCAACTACCATTGCCTTGGCAACAGCGACAAATACAACTATGCGCCGGTCAACCTGATCATGACCCCGCAGGAGCGCACGTACGCCTGGGTCAATGGTGACTACCGCCTGTCCGACAACATCGATGCCTACCTGCAGTTCTATCACACCAAGACGTCCTCGGCGTTCCAGCTGGCTCCTGCATTGGTGGGTTCAGATCCTGTCGGTGGCAATGCCGTCATTTCATCACAAAGCTATTACAATCCTTTCGGCGTGACCTACGCGCCCGGTAGCTACGATTTCCGCTATCGCCTGACCTCGGCCGGCCCGCGCGCCGCGCAGTTCGGCACCACCACCGACCAGTTGTTCACCGGCCTGAAGGGCAGCCTGGATCTGTTCGACCACAGTTGGGACTGGAATGCCGGCCTGGGATATGGCCACTTCAGCCAGGTGACCATCACCGAAGGTCTGCCCAACATCAACATCCTCAACCAGGCCATGGGGCCGTCGTTCCTCGATTCCGCCGGTCAGGTGGTCTGCGGCACGCCGTCCTCAGGTACTCCGGGTACTGCTGGATACGTGCCTGCCAACATCATCTCGGGCTGCACGCCGATCAACGGCTTCGACCTGAACAATCCCAAGTATCTGTCGGTGATCCAGTCCGCGGCGGCCAACGCCATCAGCGATTCGTACAGCCAGGAGCGCTACGAGCACATCGATGCCAACGGCGCGATCTTCACCCTGCCGGCTGGCGAAGTGCGTCTGGCCGTGGGCGCGGACTACCGTCAGGAATACACGCGCACCATCGTTGACCCAGTTCTACTACTGAATCCAGCCACCGGCTCGTGTACTTTGGGCAGCCAGTGCAGTGCCAACCTGCAGGGCGGCTACAACGTCAAGGAGGCCTATGGCGAGTTGTTCGTGCCCATCCTCAAGGATGCGCCCTTCGCCAAGGCCCTGAATATCGACATTGGTGACCGCTACTCGCGCTACAGCACCTTCGGCAGCACCAGCAATCCCAAGCTGGCCATCGAATGGCGTCCCATCAGCGACCTGCTGCTGCGCGGCACGGTAGCCTCGGTGTTCCGCGCGCCTACGATCAGCAATGTCTATGGTTCGCCGGTGAGCAGCGCACCCAAGCTGAGCAGTGACCCCTGCAACGGCTACACCGGCAATCCGGTCAATCCGGCCTGCGTCAACGTTCCGACCAACGGCACCTTCGTCAATCAGGACGTTGCCTTGAACCAGCAGATCAGCGGAATCACATCTGGTTCGAAGTACGCCAACTTCCCGCTGGGCCCGGAGAAAGGCAAGTCCTTCGACTTCGGTTTCGTGTATGACCCGCATTTCCTGCCGGGCTTCTCGACCACGGTGGACTTCTGGCGCATCTATCTGAATGACACCATCACCAGCGTGGGAGCGCAGACCATTCTGGATCTGTGTTCTTCGGGCCAGACCATCTATTGCCCGCTGATCTCGCGTTATGCCTCCGGTCCCAACCAGGGACAAATCATCCAGATCCTGCAGCCCACGGCCAACCTCGGCCGCACGGATGCCGCTGGCATCGACTTCGGTTTCCGCTACCGGTTGCCGCAGTTCGACGTGATGGGTGTGGATCCGGGCCGTTTCGCCATCAACTTCAACAGCACCTACCTGCAGCGCTACAAGGTGCAGACGGCGCCTGGTCTGGCAGCGAACAGCGTGTACAACTTCGCCGGCCACTTCCTGCCGTTCGGTTCCGCAGCCCAGGGTGCCTGCTCCGACTCTGTGGGTGGCATCTGCCTGTTCCCGCGCTGGCGCGCACAGGCCGAATTGGACTGGAACATGGGCCCATGGGATGCGACTTGGCGCATGCGCTATATCGGCAAGTTCCGTCTGGGTTCGCGCGATCCATCGCAGGGTATGAGCGCTGTCGCCGGCTTTGCGGCCAATAATCCTTACGAGCTGGATTTTGGCTCGACCACCTACAACGATCTGTCGGTGGGCTACGAGGTCGCGCCGCTCAACGCCAAGATCCAGCTGGGTATCAACAACGTGTTCAACAAGCAGCCGCCGTTCCTGTATGCGAACAATGTGCTGAATGCAAACACGGACCCGGCCGACTTCGACCTGATCGGGCGTTACTACTGGGGCCGCGTGACCGTCAAGTTCTGACGCAACGCTTGCCTTTACAATCGAGCCGCGCGGCCAGTCCGCGCGGCTCTTTTTTTGACCCGTCGCAAAACCGGGCATCCTGCCGCGGTTTGCGGACCAATCCACGTGCCGGAGCGGTTTTTGCCAACTGCTCTCGTGCCGGTTAGCGGAGGTTTCGTGCAGGACATCGTTGCGGTATTGCAGGCGGGCGATCCGGCACGGGCGGAGACGCTCAGCCGCGCGCGCCTGCAGGACCATCCCGGTGATGAGCAGCTGCTGTTCCTGCTGGCGCTCAGCCTGCATCACCAGAACCGGCATGGCGAGGCCGCCGCGATCCATCGCCAGTTGGCGCAGCGCGCCCCCCACGAAGCGCTGCATTGGAGCAATCTGGCGACGGCATTGCAGGCTGCCGGCGATGACGCCGCCGCGCTCGAGGCCGCACAGCAAGGCCTCGCGATTGCGCCACAGAACGCGGCTCTGCTGACCGTACAGGGTCGGGTGCTGTTGCGCCGGCGCGAGTACGAACCGGCGCGCGATATCCTGCTGCGCGCGCATGCCATGCAGCCGCACGACGCGGAGATCGCCATCGCCGCAGCGCAGGCGGCGATCGCCTGCCGCGATTACTTTGCCGAGGATCTCATCCAGGGCTGGCGCAAGTGGCTGCCGCTGGCCGATGCTGCGCAATTCGATCTTGCCTTCGCGCTGATGACCATCGGCGACGCGATGGCCGCGCAGGAATTGCTGGAGGATCTGGTGGCGCGTGCGCCCGGCCACCTGCACGCGAACGCACTGCTGGCCAGCGTCTATGAGCGCAGCAACCGTCTGCAGGACGCGCGCGTACTGATCGAGCGCATCAAGCAGCAGGCGCCCGATCCCGCGGGATCGGTGGCCCACGACATCGCACACAGCGAAGCCAGGCTGGCCGAGCGCGCGGGTGATTTCGCCGCCGCGCGCGCGCTGCTCGATGCGCGTGGCCCGCGCAGCCCCGAGGACTTCGATCACTACTTCGCGCTGGCGCAGGTTTGCGACCAACTCGATGAGCGCAACGCGGCGCTGCAGGCGCTGCGTACCGCGCATGCGCTGCAGATCGAGGACATGCGTCGCGCAGCGCCGCAGCGCTTCCGGCCCGATGCGCCGACGTTTCCGGCGGCCAACTACACCCTGAGCCGGGAGGATTGCGCCGCCTGGCCCAAGCTGCACGCGCCGGATGCCGCGCACTCGCCGGTGTTCATCGTCGGCTTTCCGCGTTCCGGCACCACCCTGCTCGAGCAGATGCTCGACGCGCATCCGGCCCTGCAGTCGATGGACGAACGCCCGTTCTTCAACGTGCTGGGGGATCATCTGTCCGCGGCGGGGCTGCGCGTGCCGCGCGAGCTGCACCGCATGCAGCAGAGCGATTGCGATCAGTTGCGCGCGGCCTACTGGGATCTGGTGCGCAGCAAGATCGCGCGCAAGGCCGACACGCAACTGGTCGACAAGAATCCGCTCAACATGCTGTGGTTGCCGCTGATCCACCGGCTGTTTCCCAATGCGCGTTACCTACTTGCCCTGCGCGATCCGCGCGACGTGCTGCTGAGCAATTACTTCCAGAACTTCCGGTCGGTGGTGCTGGGTGCGGTGTGTGCCGATGTCGAATCATTGGCACGTGGCTATGTCACTGCCATGACTTATTGGCTGCACCACGTCGAGCTGTTCAAACCGCAGGTATTCGTGTCGCGTTACGAGACGCTGGTTGCCGAACCGGAATTGCAGGCCGGACGCCTGGCGGAGTTTCTCGGGCTCGCGGATGCGCAGCCCCTGCTCAACTCGCAGGCGCGTGCGCAGGAGAAGGGTTACATCGCCACGCCCAGCTACACCGAGGTCATCCAGCCGATCACGCCGCGCCGAGTCAATCGCTGGCAGCGCTATCGCGAGGCTCTGCAACCGGCCCTGCCGATCCTCGAGCCGATGCTGCGGCATTGGGGCTATGCCATCGACTGAAGCGCGATGTGCATCCGGTGCCTGTGCGATCCGGCATCGCGATCAGGCATCGGGAAACATGTCCAGTTCCGGGACCGCTCGCGCATAGGCACGCCAGCGGCCCATCGAGCGCGTATAGACGGGTTGCCTGGCCTGCCACAGACTTGCCGTGGCGATGCTGCCGGGCGGGTCCGTGTGCGCCGCGGATTGCGCCGGATCGATGCCGATCCACGCAGCCAGTTCGGCGATACACGCCTCGGGTGCGCTGACGAGCTCGGAGTATTCGACGCGGCGGATCGAGTCTGCATAGCGCTGCTGCCAGTGTCGCATCAAGCGCTCACAGCCCTCCATGAAGGCGTGGATCCCGTCGAAATCGAAGGCATAGCCATGCTGTGCGTCGGTGAAGTCCTGCATCCATAGCGACAGGGCCGTATCACGCGCAACGCGGTGGCAGTACACGATCCGCGCGTGCGGCCACAGGCCCAGGATCAGATCGACGAACAGCAGGTTCAGCGGCTGCTTGTCGAGATAGAAGCGTGCCGGCGCGTCATCCTGCAGCAGGTGCGATTGATAGATGTCGGCAAGCTCGTGCAGGCGCGATGCCGGGGCATGGGCGAGGTCGGGCAGTTGCCGCGCCATGTGCTGCAGCCAGGGCAGCTCGCCGCGATCGCGCACGCCGCCATGGCCGGCAAGGCGCGTGGCGACCAGGCTGCTGCCGGAACGCGGAATGCCGACGATGAATACCGGGGTCCAGTCAGCGGATCGTGGCATTGGTGTCGGAGCCATGGCACAGAGACGCGATTGCACCAGGCGCTGCCAATCCAGGCGCGACCATGACCGCAGTTGCCTGCGCAGCGCATTGCCCTGACGGAAATGCATCGCGGCCTGCTCGATCTCGTCCAGATCATCGTAGCCCTTGCCCAAGGCGAAACACAGCGAGGCGCGTGCACGTGGCGACAGGTCGCTACGCGTCAGCGCCTGTTTGAACAGGGCGAAATCCGGGTGCGTTGCATCGGCATAGCGCTGCGCGATGGCCAGGCCGTTGGCGACGAACCATTCGTGGGCCCGTCCGTCCTGCGCCACGACCTGCATGAAATGCGCGCGCGCATCGGCAAATCGTCCAAGCTGGTTGGCCAGGCTGCCGGCTTGCATGCGCACGCGGGCATCCATGCAGCCCGCGGCGATGGCGTCCTCGCACAGCCGCGCGGCGTCGGACTTGCGATTGCAGTCATCGAGAAGCTCCACCGCGGCGATCAATACATCGGCCGGCTGTGCGTTCGCGGCAAACAACCGCAGCATCACGTCGGCTGCGGCCGCGTTGCGCCCGGCCTGCGCCAAGGAGCGTGCCAGAGCCAGGGCCGTGGCGGCATCGTCCGGAAAACCGCGCGCGATGGTTGCAAGCGCCGCCGTGGCCGATTCGAGCTGACCGCTTTCGAGAAGAATCAGGGCGAGTGCGCGACGCAGTTCCAATGGCTGCGGATGTCGCAGGAGTGCGGCGCGCGCAACCTGCTCCGCGAGCATCCATCGTCGGCGCAGGCGCAGTTGTTGTATGCATTGCAGCCACTCGGGTACGGTTGCATCGGCGAGCAGTGCGACGAGTTGCGCGCCGGCCTGCTCGCCGGGCAACGCGTCGATCCGGTCCAGCGCCGCGATCCAGGCTGGAGATGCCGGCGCACGTGCTGGAACTCGCGCTTCATCCGACGCCATGATGCCGCGGCACACGATGGGATGGATGCGAGGACGCGGCGCTGCGCGCGACTTGAAACCGGGACAAGGGTGGGCCATGGGCGATGTCGACAAAATCCTGGCGCGATTTGCAGACGCCATCGCGCGTGCACATCCCGTCAATCCCTTGCTCGCGGTGATCGACAGCCTGGCAGCACAGCCCGTGCAGGTCTGGACCACGGTCGCCGACAGGCTGACAGGACAGTCGTGGCCTACGGCGGCGCTCGCCGTGCTGGCCGAGGCCGAGGCGCGTTTTGGAGCGCAAGCGCAGATCGAGTTTCATCGTGCCCTAGCCTATCGCGCCATCGGCGACATGGACAATGCGCAAGCCCACGCGTTGGCGGCCGCGCGCGCGGCGCCGCACTGGCTGCAGCCGGTCTGGCTGCTGGCGGATGGATTGCGCGAGCGTGGGCGCACGCATGCAGCAGCAGCGACGCTGCGCGATTTCGCGATGCAGCCGGAGATCCTGATGCAGATCGATACGGTCTGCGCGTGCATGAAGTTCATGACCGAGTGCGCGGCAGTGGATATGGCGCATGCCCTGGGTCGTGCGGCGATGGCGCTGCACCCGCGCCACGCGCAGCTCATGGAGTTGCAGGCCAGGACGGCGCTGGAGCTGGGGCAATTCGATGAGGCACGGGACTTGTATCGCGATCTCCTGCGCAGCCCGCAGGATGCGCAGGGTCCTGCGGCACTGGGCCTTGCGCTGAGCAAGCGCTTCAGCGATGCCGACGACACGGACATCGCCCTCATCGATGATGTGCTGCATCGTGCGCGACCCGGCCACACCAGCGCCAGTGCCCACTTCGCGCGCGCCAAGATCAGTGACGATCTGCGCGACTACCGCGCGGCCGCGCAGCACCTGGGCCGCGCCAACGCCGCCGCGCGAGCGGCGCAGCCATGGGATCGCCAGCAGTGGTTGCATGACCGGGCGCGCGCCTTGCAGGAGCTTCTGCCGCGCCAGCAAGCGTCCGCGCCTGCCTGTGTGCCGGTTTTCGTCATCGGCATGCCGCGCAGCGGCACCACGCTGCTGTCGGAGTTGATGGCGCGCCACGCCGGTATCGTGTCGCGCGGCGAGCTCAATTTCGCCGAGCACCTGGATCGCGCCGTCACCGGCGCGCCACGGCAGGCATGGCCGGACGCGCTGGGATCGACCGCCAGCATCTACCGCACCCACATCATCCGCGACGATGCCGCGGCAAGGGTTTATATCGACAAGAACCCGATGAACTTTCTGCACCTCGACTGGATCACGGCCGCGCTTCCCGAGGCAAGGATCATTTACTGCGCACGGCACAAAGCCGATGTCGCGCTGT
>NZ_JBYCKI010000303.1:0-3669 GCF_057473305.1 Thiomonas sp. TH-17 | reverse complement strand
GTGACCATGCAGGTGGCGCCGGGCGAAGTGGTCGGCCTGGTCGGCCCCTCCGGCTCGGGCAAGAGCACCTTGCTGAAGTGTCTGGGCGCGGTGATCGAGCCGACCGCCGGGCGCATGACCCTGGGCAACGAGGTGATCTACGACGATGGCTGGAAGATTCGCGACCTGCGCGCCCTGCGCCGCGACAAGATCGGCTTCGTGTTCCAGGCGCCGTATCTCATTCCCTTCCTTGACGTCACCGACAACGTCGCGCTGCTGCCCATGCTCGCTGGCGAACCCAACGGTGAAGCACGCCAGCGTGCGCTGGAACTGCTCACCGCGCTCGACGTGCAGCACCGCGCCAAGGCCATGCCCTCGCAGCTCTCCGGCGGCGAGCAGCAGCGCGTGGCCATCGCCCGCGGCCTGGTCAACCGTCCGCCGGTGATCCTCGCCGATGAGCCCACTGCGCCGCTCGACAGCGTGCGCGCGCTGGCGGTGATCCGCATCCTGGGCGACATGGCCAAGCGCTACCAGACCGCCGTCATCGTGGTCACCCACGACGAAAAAATCATCCCCACCTTCAAGCGTATCTATCACATCCGCGACGGCGTGACCCACGAGGAAGCCGGTGAAGGCCGCGGTTTCGACTGAACCGCATAGGAAGGAGTTCTCCCATGTTGAAAAACCTACCCGCAGATGTGCGCCCCTACCGCCGCACGCCCGAGTTCACCGAATCCACGATACCCAAGGGCCTGCTCAAGGAACACACCACCAAACCCGGCGTCTGGGGCGTGATCCACGTCACCCAGGGCTTGCTGGAATACCGCATTCTCGCAACCGTGCCCGAACGACATCTGCTCACGCCCGACAAACCCGGCATCGTCGAGCCGACCGTACCGCATGAGGTGGCCCCCATCGGCCCGGTGCGCTTTTATGTCGAGTTTCATGCCGCCTCGCCCGAGGCGGGCGATCCCCACCCGTAAACCTGGAGAAATTGTCATGACAATCAACATTGGAAGTGTCGATCGCATCATCCGTGTGGCCATCGGCCTGGTGCTGTTGAGCTTGCCGCTGTGGCTGGACTCGCCCTGGCGCTGGCTGGGCCTGATCGGCATCATGCCCCTGTTCACCGGGCTGGCAGGCCGCTGTCCGGGCTATCGTCTGCTGGGGCTGAGCACCTGTCCGATGCGCAAGCAGAAGTGATGCCGCGATGAACCTCGCTTTTCTCGGCGCCGCACGCGAAGTCACCGGCTCTTGCTTTCTGATCGAGACCGCGGACACCCGATTCCTGGTGGATTGCGGCATGGTGCAGGGCGGACGCGACGCGCTTGCGCGCAACCACAATCCGTTTGACTTCGACCCGAAATCAATCGACTTCGTGCTGCTGACGCATGCGCACATCGACCACAGCGGCCTGCTGCCCAAGCTCACCCGCGCGGGCTTCGAGGGGCCGATCTACATGACCTCCGCAACCGCCGATCTGCTCCAGGTGATGCTGCCCGACAGCGCGCACATCCAGGAAAGCGACGTCGAGCGGGCTCGACGTTACGCTAGGTCGGCACAAGACAAGATCGCGCTGCTGCCCCCTCTGTACACGATGGAAGATGCCCAGGACTGCCTGCGCCAGGTGCGGCCCGTCGCCTATGACCAAGAACTGACGCCGCATGCCGGGGTGCGCTGCCGCTTCCGCGACGCGGGGCACATCCTCGGATCGGCCATCATCGAGGTCTGGGTCAGCGAAGCCACGCAGACGACCAAGATCGTGTTCAGCGGCGACCTTGGCCAGCCGGGACGCCCGATTCTGCGCGATCCGACACCCATCGATGACGCGGACATCCTGATCATCGAATCCACCTATGGCGACCGCGCGCACAAGGACATGGCCGCAAGCGAGAGCGAACTGATCGAGATCGTCGAGCGCACCCTGCAACGAGGCAATGTGATCGTGCCGGCGTTCGCGGTCGGCCGTACCCAGGAAATCCTGTACCACCTTTACCGCCTCAGCCGCGAAGGCCGCCTGCACGATCTGAGGGTTTTCGTCGATTCGCCCATGGCCGCCGAAGCCACTCGCATTACCCGGCAATACATGGAACTGTTCGACGATGAAGCGCAAGACCTCGCAGGCTGGCACGCCCGTAGCAAGGCCCCGCTCGATCTCCATTTCACCGCAAGCGTGGACGAATCCATGGCCTTGAACCAGATCCGCTCAGGCGCCATCATCATTTCCGCCAGCGGCATGTGCAATGCCGGACGCATCAAGCATCACCTGCGTCACAATCTACCCCGGCGCGAATGCAGCGTGGTGATCACCGGATTCCAGGCCCAGGGCACCCTCGGCCGGCGCCTAGTCGATGGAGCAAAACAGGTGCGCATCTTCGGCGAAGACATTCCGGTGCGCGCGGCGATCCACACTGTCGGCGGTCTGTCGGCACATGCTGACCAGCCCGCATTGCTGGGTTGGTCAGCCCACTTTCACAAGCCGCCCGCCCGAACCTTCGTGGTGCATGGCGAAGAGGCCGCAGCGCTGGCATTCGCCGAGCGGCTCCGCGACCAACGGGGTTGGGACGTGACGGTGCCTGAGCCAGGCATGTGCGTGCAATGGGATGACAGTACCGGAGGGGGCGGACATGACAGTCCCTGACCAAACCGACGCTGATCAGCGCAAGACACTGCGTGAGGCGATCATGCGCGGGCCGACGTACCGGCTGGCACACGAGGATGTCGCATTTCTTGCCGAGGATGACCTGCGCCCGCTGCGTCTGCAACTGGAATTGCTCAAGCCCGAACGCGAACTGCGCAGGCAGCGCATTACCTCCACTATCGTCGTTTTCGGCAGCGCACGCGTGGTTTCGCGCGAGCAAGCGCAAGCGGAGCTGGCGGATCTGGAGCAGCACGCGGCGCCCCGTCCGCCCCATTCGCAGCAGGTGTCAGAACTGGCCTCGGTGCGGCGCCAATTGGCGCACGCGCGCTACTACGAAGAGGCGCGACGTTTTGCGCATTTGGTCTCGGCCCACTTCCAGCAGGAAGGGCGCCGCGACTTCGTCGTCGTCACTGGCGGGGGGCCTGGCATCATGGAAGCGGCAAACCGGGGGGCGTTCGAGGCGGGCGCGCACTCCATTGGTCTGAACATCACTCTGCCGCACGAACAGCAACCCAACCCCTACATCAGCCCAGAGCTTGCCTTCCGCTTTCGCTATTTCGCCCTGCGCAAGATGCACTTTCTGCTGCGTGCGCGGGCGCTGGTCGCCTTCCCAGGCGGCTACGGCACGCTCGACGAATTGTTCGAGGTGCTCACCCTGGTGCAGACCGGCAAGATGGCGCGCATCCCGATCGTGCTGGTCGGCAGCGAATTCTGGCGTCGAGCCGTCGACTTTGATTACCTCGTGGACGAGGGCTTCATCAGCGCAGAAGACCGGGGGTTGTTCACGCGCGTGGATTCTGCGGAGGACATCGTCACCGTCCTGGAGACCTTCTATCACGGTATGCCGCCGGGCCCCGAGGAGGCGCAGGGATGAACAAGTGCACGCCTTGTCTGCCCTGCGCGCGGGCGCTCGCCCGACATCGCTTGGGACAAACCCTACTGGTGCTGGCGGCATGGCTTCTTATATGGATGCCTCCCGGCGATCAAGAGCAATTGGCGTTGTGTTGTGAAGAAGTCGGCTGCTGCCTTATATCCGGCCTTGGTTGCAT
>NZ_JBYCKI010000302.1:0-3253 GCF_057473305.1 Thiomonas sp. TH-17 | reverse complement strand
TGAACCGCCCCGGGTTCTATGGAGGCTGGTTGGTTTAAGTCATGCCGGGATGGCGGCCTGACTGGCGAGTTCCCGGTAATAGTTTGCCTCAGCTTCTGCGGGAGGGATATAGCCCAGGGGTTCCATCAGGCGGTGGTTGTTGAACCAGGCGACCCATTCCAGGGTTGCCAACTCGACGGATTCCTTGGTCTTCCACGGCGCGCGGCGATGAATCAGCTCGGCCTTGTACAGACCGTTGATCGTCTCAGCCAGGGCGTTGTCGTAGCTGTCGCCCTTGCTGCCCACAGAGGGCTCAATGCCGGCCTCGGCCAGCCGCTCGCTGTAGCGAATACTGACGTATTGCGACCCGCGGTCCGAGTGATGGATCAAGGCATCGTCGCGTTCGGGCTGTCGTGCATACAGGGCTTGCTCCAGGGCGTCGAGGACGAAGTCGGTGCGCATGGAACTGCTCACGCGCCAGCCGACGATGCGTCGTGCGAAGACGTCGATGACGAACGCCACGTACAGCCAGCCTTGCCAGGTCGACACGTACGTGAAATCGGACACCCAAAGCTGATTGGGCCTGTCGGCCTTGAACACGCGGTTGACACGGTCCAGGGGGCACGGCGCCTTGGCATCGCTGATCGTCGTGCGCACGACCTTGCCGCGCATCACGCCACGCAGCCCGAGTCGGCGCATCAGCCGCTCTACCGTACAGCGCGCAACGACAGTGCCTTCGCGGTGCATCTGCTTCCAGACCTTGTCGGCACCGTAGACCTGCATGTTGGCCTGCCAGACCTGCTCAATACGCGGCATCAATTCGGCATCTCGCTTGGCGCGGACACTGCGCAGCGCCGGATTGCGCGCCTGGGCAACGCGTCGCCAATAGCCGGATGGGGCAATCTGCAGAACCCTGCAGATCGGCTCGACCCCGAACCGATCGCGATGCGCGTCGACGAATGCCTTCAGGACTTGAGTCGGCGGTCGAGCTCCGCCTGGGCGAAAAACGCGCTGGCCAGCTTGAGGATCTCATTGGCTCGGCGCAGTTCTTTGACCTCGCGCTCAAGATCCTTGACGCGCTGGACTTCCGCCGAGCTCACGCCCGGGCGCGCGCCGGCATCCACCTCGTCGCGCTTGACCCAGTCCAGCAACGTCTGGGGCACGCAACCGATCTTGGGCGCGATCGATTCCACGGCTGCCCACAACGACGGGTACTCACTGCGGTGCTCCTGCACCATGCGCACTGCGCGCTCACGGACTTCAGGGGAAAACTTGTTCGACTTGTTCATGGCTCCATCTTCTCAAAGGTTGGAGCCTCCAGCAAACCCGGGGCGGTTCAGGGCGTTTCATCTGGCCAAGCCAACGGAATTCTCATTTCGTCCCGGGCAAGCGTTTGAAATATTGCTTCCCAATGCTGCACCGGATGCCGGCAATGAGGATCGTGGTCATGCTTTCTCTATTGTCAGTGCTCCGCATGAGGGTGAGCTGGTTTTTGCCACACGTATGCGCGATAGCACCTACAAACGTGCGCTGAGTGCCTTGCCAGACGGTGCGGAGCTGGATATCGATGGGCCGTTTGGTTCGCTCATTTTGCATAAAAATAATGCGCGAGCAGGCGTTTTGATTGCCGGAGGAATTGGCATCACGCCATTCATGAGCATGATTCGCCATGCCGCTTACAGTGCTTCTGAACAGCCGCTAACACTTCTTTATTCAAATCGTCGCCCTGAAGACGCCGCATTTTTGAGCGAGCTGGAGCGCCACGCGAGCGAGCACCACAATTTCGTATTGCATGCGACCATGACGGACATGGCTAACTCCACACAAACTTGGCATGGTCATACTCAGATGATTGATGCCGATTTCATTCGACGCACCACGGGCCAGCTGCCTGCTCCCATCTTCTACATCAGCGGCCCACCCGGTCTGGTACAGGGAATGCGCGACACGCTTGTACAAGCTGGCATCGACGAAGATGATGTGCGTAGTGAAGAATTCTATGGGTACTGACCATGCCATTAGCCGCACCATTGAACGCACCACCGATCACCGGCGCTACGACCGAAACCGAATTGGTCGCGCGGTCAATCTCAGGTGACACACACGCCTTTGAGGCCATCATGCGTCGCCACAACAGACTGCTGTTTCGCACCGCACGCAGCATCGTGAAAAACGATGCAGAAGCGGAAGACGTACTTCAAGACGCCTACCTGCGCGCCTGGCAAGCATTGGCTGGCTTTCGTGCAGATGCCAAGCTCTCCACCTGGCTCGTTCGTATTGTCGCCAATGAAGCCTTGGGCCGTCTGCGTCGGAAAAGTGCAGACATCATTCCCTTGGAGGCAGTCATGAACACGCCAGATTCTCACCTTCAAGCCAGCTTAGTTGCAGAAATTGCAGACTCCCCTGAATACCAGACGGAACGCACCCTGTTGCGCAAAATTCTTGAGTCACGTATTGACATGCTGCCAGACTCTTTTCGGTCTGTCTTTATGTTGCGTGCGGTGGAGGAGATGGAAGTTTCTGAGGTGGCACAGGCCCTGGGGATCCCGGAGGCAACCGTGCGCACGCGTTATTTCCGTGCCCGCGGCTTGTTGCGCGAAGGCCTTGCAAGTGCAGTCGATGAGACGCTGCTGGATGCGTTTGCATTCGATGGCGCACGCTGTGATCGCATCGTGGCAGCCGTGCTGGAGCGATTGACTGCTCAAGCAAAAAGTTGATGCCGTATATCACACGTAAACCCGTGCACAACGGCAAGATCCTTAACCTACTCGGCTAAGTAGTCTCAGCCCATCGGGTCTTAACTCACCCTTGGGTGATATATGTCTATACAAGGTCTGTCGTGTAATGCCAAATTCCTGGCACAGATCGCCGACCTTGGTTTCTGGTTGTCCCATCGCCGCCATAGCCAGCCGCAGCTTGGCCGCCGTCATCTTGAACGGTCGGCCGCCCTTCCGGCCGCGTGCCCGCGCCGACGCCAAGCCCGCCACCGTGCGCTCTGCGATCAGCTCGCGCTCGAACTCGGCGAGTGCGGCGAAGATGCCGAAGACCAGCTTGCCAGCGGCGGTCGTGGTGTCGATGGCCGCCCCGTGACCAGTCAGCACCTTGAGGCCGATGCCGCGCCCGGTCAGATCGTGCACGGTATTGATGAGATGCCGCAGGTCGCGCCCAAGCCGGTCGAGCGTAAGCGTCCCGCCAACCCCTCTTGACACCCGAAGTGAAGGTCAGGTGCTGGCGGCAGGGGTGTTGGTTTTTGCCCAGTTATGCGGCAGCAATT
>NZ_JBYCKI010000301.1:0-5424 GCF_057473305.1 Thiomonas sp. TH-17 | reverse complement strand
TTCACTGAGTTTGTCTGATCGCATGAAGCCTCCGAAAAAACTCAAGCTTCACTCAGCACAGACTCATTGAAAAGATGGGTTCGGCGGACGCTTACGCAAAGGCCGCAACGCAGGCCCATACAGATCAAAGGGTTACGCGCGGACGAATCAAGCGGTTGGATTGCAGCATTGGTGGGCAAAAGCAACAAGAATCGTTGTATTTTGTCGGTAGTTATTGACCCCTACCGACAAAATGCAACATCATTGCATCATGGACAGCTCGCACCGGACTATTCTGGATCTCGCCGCCCAACGTGGCCTCATCCGCCCACGCGATCTCAATGAGCGTGGGCTGCCGACTGTCGCCCTGACGCGGCTAGCGCGCCAAGGGTTACTGCAGCGGGTAGGACCTGGTCTGTACGCGATTCCGGATCGACCCGTCTCGGAACACGGTGCGCTAGCCGAGTTAGCCCGCAAGCACCCGCAAGCCATCATTTGCCTGCTGTCAGCGCTTCGGCTACATGAACTCACCACGCAGTCGCCGTTCGAGGTCTGGCTGGCCATTCCCAACAAGGCCCGCTCGCCAAAGATGGACTACCCACCACTACGCATCGTGCGTTTCTCTGGTGCCGCACTGACAGAGGGGATCGAGGAACGTGTCATCGATGGCGTACTGGTGCGCGTGACCAACGTCGCTCGCACGGTGGCCGATTGCTTCAAGTTCCGCAAGAAGATCGGCCTTGATGTCGCACTGGAGGCGCTGCAGGAGGCCTGGCGCGCCAAGCGCTTGAGTATGGACGAACTCTGGCGCTATGCCACCCTGTGCCGCGTGGCCAATGTGATGCGCCCCTATATGGAAAGCCTGTCGTGAATCAATTCAATGCGGCGATCAGACCGCCGACCACTTGCTGGATGCCGGCTGCCCGCAGTCAAGAAGCTTCGTCCGCCCCTTGTTGCGACGGAGGTAGCCAATGACCATCCTCGTTTACGGCGAGAAGGCCAGCCGCACTCACGAAAACCAGATGCTCCAGGTCTTTCTGGATCGAATCGAAGAGCGTTGGGCAAACAGCACCGATTGGATTATTACGATTGCAAACGCGATGTGGAACGGCGCGGAAATCGACTTGGTCTGCATCCTACCGTCAGCAATCATCGTGGCCGACTTCAAAAGCTATGGCGGCAAGCTGACTGGCACCGAGAACGGGCCCTGGCAAGCTGATGGTGTGATAGTCAAAGGCGGACGGAAGGCAAATCCCTACCAGCAACTACGCGACAACAAGTTCTCCGTTCTGGACTGGCTGCAATCAAAGGCACTGCTGTCCGGACGCAATCTCGGCCACATCTCTGCTGGCGTAATATTTTCAGGCCGGATCGAAGATCAGTTGGAGCTTCCATCTAAGGTTCGATCCTGGTTCTACCCGACGGATTTGACCAGCTGCGCTGCCATGCTCGATGGCCTCTCCTCGCCCGAACTAAGGATTGGCAAAGACGAAGCATTGGAAATTGTCCGCAGGCTCGGGGTTCAGCCGATTGAATGGGCTTCCAGTCGCCCACAGGTGCGCGATATTCATTCGCATCCCGATCTGCCGCAGGCCCGCACACCGCTGACTGGACATCAGCGAGAGGCTCTACAGACGCTGTGCAACTTTGTCGCTGCGGACGACTTCGTAAGTTTTTCAGTGCTGGGAATGACCTCGACTGGCAAAAGCCGCCTGCTGGCCGAGGTGGCCGAGGAGGTCAAGAAGGCGGGTAAACAGGTCATCGTGCTGGAGCCCAACCGGCGCCTTGCCGACGGAGCTGAGGTGGAGTCAAACAGCATCTATGCTCATCTCTACACGGGCAGTGTCAACGGCGATGATGAGATTGAAAATGTAGCAGAGCAGAAAAAGGTCAAGGTCATTCCGTTGCGCGGATGCGATGACGCAACGGACAGTGTCTACCTGCTGGACGACTCGCATTTGCTGGGGAATTCGCGCTTCTCGACTCCCGACGGCAAGCAATATGGCAGCGGCAAGTTGCTATCGGATTTCTTCGATTTCGCCGAGATCGGAAACACGAAGCGCAAGGTTGTATTTTTTGGCGATCCCTACCAGATCCAGCGTGGCAGCTCCGAGGAATCGGTGCTTTCTGGTGAATTCCAGAAAGCACGGGGACTGAAGCACCAGTCACTCGCGCTGACTCAACTCATCGATACTACTGGCGGCTCGGCCAAACTGACCAATGCGGTCAAGTTGGTGTCTGCCATCGGAACGCAGAAGTTCGCTGCGCTGGAACTGTCGGCTGACGACGGTTTCAGGATTGTCGAAAAGAAGGACGCAGCGAGCGAGATTTTGGATCACTTTCGTGCAGACCCAGGCTCCGTCTGGTATTTGGCCGAGACGCATGGCCAAGCAAATGCATTGACGCAATGGGTTCGGGAGCGCTTGCACGGAAAGAGCTCTTTGGACACCGTGGAGGTCGGGGACCTCTTGGAGATATACGTCAGCCCAGATGCGCGCGACGCTTTCGGCTCACGCGTGGCGATGCAATCCGGTGGGCGCATCTCCGTCGCGAGTGTCGGCAAGCGTACCCTGTACCAGCAAGGCTTAAGCTGGGTAAAAAGCGGCCCTATTAAGTTTCATTCCATCAGGTGTGGGATCCATAGTCGAGATGAGGTTGAGCTCGAGGTGTTCGAGGAGTTTCTGAAGGCGGATAAGCCGGAGTTGGACAAAGAGACTGCAGTCGCTGAAAGCGTCTGGAGAAATGCCATAAAGCGTGACCGAGAGAAGGCATTCGACGGGAAACAGGCCGCGCTCCAAGGAATGGAAGACCGGTCGTCGCCACCGCCCGCACCAGATTTCACCTATGCACGTTATGGCTATGCATCGACTGTTCACCATGCTCAGGGCATGTTGCAGCCAGTCTGTTACGTGAATTGCGATCATGCAGCCGGCCGGCACTCGGAAGGATTCTTCCGCTGGCTGTACTCGGCGCTCACTGTCGCTGAACGTGAGTTGGTTCTTTTGAATTTCAGCGATATCCATCCATTTGACGCTGCTGTCTGGAATGCGGGTGCTGTCAAAGAGGCCACGGACATCGCAGTAGGTGCAGGCTGGGCATTTCAGCCCAACGGAATCGCGTCCGAGAGAGATCAGCAACGCAGCCTGCCTGAGGGGCTAGACCAATCGAAAGATGTTCTCAAGTCGGTAGCAATTTGGCTCCGTGTCGTCAACGCATTAGAACGGTTGGGCTGGCGGGTCGTAAAGGCGGCCTGTCACCCTTACCAGGAGCAGTACGATCTATCTGGACCGCAAGAGGAACAATGCCAGCTGCGGATCGCCTACAACGGAAAGAACGTCGTCACCGCCATGCACATGAAGGACCCGGCGCAGTGGCCTTTACTTACCGACTTAGCCAGCACGTGCGTCGCGACGAATGGGTACTCGCCAGAGGCTGACGCGTTGCTTCACTCCGCTCGTTCGCGCTTGGACCGGATTGGCTGGAAGATCGTGTCCGCCGCCGAGACGCCTTACCGTCTAGCAACTACCGTTGCTCGCAACCAAGATGAGCGAGTCGGTCTTGAGATTAACTTCGACAAGAAGGGGCTGGTTTCTAGCTTGCGCCCGCTGACGTGCAGCAACTCCACAGCTGTTGAAACAATAAGGTCAGTTTTGCAATGACCTGGGCGGACGTACAAGCGCTCCGGAAATCGGGACGTTTCCAGGAGGCTATCGACCTCGGTCTGCAAGATCTTGCCAATGATCCTGACGACTTCAAACTTAGGACGCAGATTGACTGGGCTTTCTATGGCCTCGTCAAGACGCTGGTTTCCACGGTGGGCGCAAAGCTGAAGGCCTCGCAGCCTGTCCCCGTGCAGACCATTAGCCAAATCCATAAGGAACTTCGCCGATTCGCAAAACAGCCGAAACGTCGCCCAGACAATGCGCTCTCAAATATCATTCGAGAGGTGTGCAAAATTGCACCGCATTTTCAAACCTTTCCAGGGTTCATTCGGTGGGTTGGCAACGATGGTTTAGGCGCGGAAGATTGGCAATACAGCCAGCGCGATGAGAATCGCTACCCACCGATCGCACTTGGCGTCGCACGTGCATTGGCAAAATGGGTTAAGGCCTTCCACGATGCCACGCCAGTAGACATCGATCTTGCGCTTGAGTGGATAGACCGAATTCGGCCTGTGGCTGAGGGTGATGATGCTCTTTGGCTGGATTGGGACAAGGTTTTTATGCTGAGACGCATTCATCGACACGCCGAGGCCACTAGCATTCTTGGCTCTGTGATCAAGGCCAAGAGAAGTGAGTTCTGGGTATGGGCAGAGGCTGCACGCCTATACGCTGAGGATCAACCCGAGCTCGCGCTCGTGTGCGCCTGCCGTGCACTGGAATGTGGCTCTGATCCAAAATTCACCGTCAATGTTCATCGTGAACTGGCGCAGATGTTGGCAGAGCGAGGAGACTTCTCCCAAGCAAGTAGTGAGCTCGTCACGGCCATTAACATTCGGCAGGAACAAGGCTGGGGAATCGACAAAGATCTGCAGCAGTTGATCAGCAGCAGTTGGTATGACCCATCAGCGCCAGAAGCAGAGAATCAGAAAGATTTCTACGCTCGGCACTCCCAGGAAGCGTTGGTGCTGTGCTTCGATTCGGTGGAAGTGAGGTCTGCGACCTATCTTGGCGTGATCGTGCCACACCAGCAAAAGGAAGCACCACCTGGTCGAAAGATAAGGCTACTTCCGAGGTTTTCTGTGAGAGCGAACGGCGGCGCCTCCGTCAGTATCGTTGGACGGGGTGCGCGTGTCTCTTCCTTTAAGATTGGCGACCCTGTAACTCTCGTTGTTGGCAAGCAGTTGGAAAGCAATCGCGAGGATATAGTCCAGATTGCAGCGCGTCCGGAAGGATCAAAGTGGGACTGCACAGATGCCGGATCTGGCGTCGTCTCCCGCGTGGCATCAGAAGAACAGCGTACGAAGATTTTCATTAATCGCGACATCGAAGTTGGGGTCGAAGACAGTGCCTGGGTCGGATCTCAACCTCCATCGTTAGGCCAAGGCGTTTCTTTTCGAACCACACAAAACCAAAAGACGGGTCGAACGGATATCTTCGCCGTTGCCCCAGGCCCGCGTCCAGATGTCGATGTGCGGGTGGCGAATGGTCACCTGAGGCGGAACGCCAAAGGATTCGCGTTTGTCGACGATGGCTTTGTTCCTCCGCATCTAGTTGAAAACATCCCAGCGGATGTTAATGACGTAGCTGCAGTACTGGTTTATGCCAAGCATCCTAAGGAAGAGCGATATGGATGGCGCGCCGTGGCACTTAGCCCTGGATGACTGCTTTCCGAAGATCCCCCAGTACTGCTGACCTGCTCCCCGTCAGCCGTACCACGGTGAAGTTCGTGGAGTCCATCACGATGGAGAATGATGGACATGAAGACGAGTCGATTCAGCGAAGA
>NZ_JBYCKI010000300.1:0-4380 GCF_057473305.1 Thiomonas sp. TH-17 | reverse complement strand
GGGCCATCGAGGGCTTGTGCATTCCCGGCGTGTTCACCGCGACGGTGGCTTATATCAGCGAGGAATGGCCGCCCTCCGAGGTTCCGGCGGTGACCGCGCTCTACATTTCGGGCTCGGTGGCCGGCGGTTTCAGCGGACGCTTCATCGCGGGCATGGTCACCGCGCACGCTGGCTGGCAGGCGGCTTTTCTGGTGCTGGGGGCGATCAATCTGCTGTTCCTGCTGCTGATTGCGCGCGGCATGCCCGCATCGCGCCGGTTTGCGGCGAGCCGCGGCGGGGTGCGCGCGGCGCTGTCCGGCTTTGCCTTGCATCTGCGCAACCCCAAATTGCTCGGCACCTACGCCATCGGCTTCGGCATTTTGTTCTCGCAGGTCTGCACTTTCACCTATGTGAGTTTTCATCTGGCTGCGCCGCCTTATGGCTTTGATCTCAAGGATCTGAGTCTGCTGTTCACCGTCTATCTGGTGGGCATGGTGGCCACGCCGCTGGCGGGCAAACTGGCGTGGACCTTTGGCAAGCGCAGGGTGTTCGCCGTCGCGGTGGTGCTGGGCAGCGGGGGCATGTTGCTGACCCTGCTCCCCCCGGTCTGGGCCATCGTGCTGGGGCTGACGCTGAGTTCAGGCGGCGTGTTCATCGCGCAGTCGATGGCCACGGCGCAGGTGCCCGCGCTGGCGGGTCAGGCGCGGTCAGCCGCCGTTGGGCTGTACGTGCTGTGCTACTACGTCGGCGGCAGCGTGGGCGCTTTCGGCCCGGCCTGGGTGTGGGCGCACGCGGGCTGGGCTGGGTGCGTGGCGCTGGTGCTGGTTGCTCAACTGGCCATCGGCGTGGCGGCGTGGCGGATTTGGGCTACACCAGCCGCGCGATGACGTAGGCGAGGAAAGACAGCAGGATGCTGGAGCCGAAGGGGAAAAGCCATTCCCGGCCGAACAGTTTGACGGTGAAGTCCAGCGGCATGCGGCCGATGCCGAAGCGGCGCAGATGGGGCAGCAGCGCCGAAAACACGATGGACGCGAGAATGAAAACGATCAGCCAGCGCATGGTCGGCTCTACAGCGTATGAGTGCGGTCGCCGCGCGCGAAGCCGCGCAGGGCGTGCGCGTCCACTCCACGGCCCAGGGCGATGACCTTGAACAGTTCGCCCATTTCGCTCTCGTTCAGCAGTTTGTTGACGGCGGCAGTCTGCCGCAGGTAGTGCGAGCCGCCGGGCGCGGCCGTGGTCGCACATAGGGCGGCGGCGCTGCTCGGGGCCACAGGCGGCGGCCCGGCGGCCAGCTCGGCGGCGACGAGATCGAGCAGGCCGCAGTTCATCAAAAAATTGGCCTGGCTGGTGTAGCCCAGCACATCGAGCCCGGCGTCTTGTGCGGCGAGGGCGATGGCGGTGAAGTCGACGTGCGCGGTGATGTCGGCCAGCCCCGGCCACAGCAGCACATCGTCGAGCACGCGGTGGCGGTAGTGCGCCTGCAGCGTGCCCATGTGGCGCTGCGGGTGGTAGTACTCGCGTTGCGGAAAGCCGTAGTCGATGAACAGCGCCGCGCCGCGCGAAAGCCGGTCGGCCAGGGTGCGCACGAAGGCCAGGGCCTGCGGGTGGATTTCGGTCACGGTGCCGATGGGCAGCGCATGCGCTTCGGGGGCGGGGGGCAGCAGGGCCGTGGCGCGGTCGGCAAAGACCAGATCGTCGCCCTCTTGCGCCACGCCGTGTTCCATCCAGCCGCCTACCTGTTTATGCAGCAGTTTCACGGGCATGGCATCGAGCACTTCGTTGCCGATGACCACGGCCTCGAAAGCCTCGGGCAAGGTCGTCCACCACTGCACGCGATCAAACAGATGGGGCACGGCGCTGCGCAGCGTTTGCATCTGGCGGTGCTTGAGCGCGCCGGAGACTTCGACAATGGCGTATTGCCGCGGCGCGCAGCCCAGATGATCGAGTTCGCCCAGCACCTGTGCGGCCAGCTTGCCCGAGCCCGCGCCGAATTCCACCACGGTGTGCAGGTCGCCCTGCTGCAGCACTTGTGCCACCTGAGCGGCCAGGGTGCGGCCGAACAGCGGGGACAGCTCGGGCGCGGTGACAAAGTCGCTGTCGCTGCCGAAATCGCCAAACTGCCCGGCCTGCCCGGTGTAGTAGCCCAGGCCGGGTGCGTAGAGTGCTTGCTGCATATAGGCATCGAACGGCAACCAGCCGCCGCCCGCATGCAGAGCAGCCCTGATTTGCGCCAGGAGTTGCGCGCTGCGCTCCAGCGCCATCGGGGCGGGCGCCGGTAGACTTGTCGGTTGTTCGTTCATCAAGACATTCTAGAAAGCATGCCGCCCGACGCCCCAACCCTTCCCCTTACCCGACCCAAGGTGCTGGTGACCGGCGGCGCGCACCGGCTGGGGCGGGAAATCGCCTTGCATCTCGCCGCACAAGGCTGGGATGTGGCGGTGCACTATCACCGCTCAAAACTGGCGGCCGACGCGGTTTGCACCGAGGCGCGGGCGCTGGGCGCGCAAGCCGCTGCCGTCGGCGCCGACCTGTTCGACCCCGCCGCCGCGCGAGATCTGCTGCCGCAGGCTGTCGCAGCGTTGGGCCGGGTGGACGCGGTGGTGAACAATGCGGCGCTGTTCGAGTTCGACGACGCGCAGCACTTCAGTGTGGAGGCGGCGCAGCGTCACTACCAAGTCAACACCATCGCCCCGGTGCTGCTGGCGCAGTCGCTGCATGCGCATGTGAGCGCGCGCGGGATGCAGGGCTGCGTGGTCAATCTGCTCGATCAGAAGCTCGCCAATCCCGATCCGGACTATCTCTCCTACACCCTGTCGAAAGCGGCGCTGCAGGCGGCCACCGTGGCGCTGGCGCAGGCGCTGGCGCCCGTGCTGCGGGTGGTGGGCGTGGCGCCCGGCCTGATGCTGCCTTCCGGCCCGATGACCGATGACGAATTCACCCGCGTGCACAGTCGCACCCCGCTTGCGCGCGGCAGCACGCCGCAAGACGTGGCGCAGGCTGTGCATTTCGCGCTGCAGGCCCGCGCCATGACCGGCGCCACCCTGCTGGTCGATGGTGGCCAGCATCTCGCGGGCACCGGGCGCGACGTGCTGTTTGCCGCGCGCAATCAGGCGGCTCGTTAATTCAAGGAATCTCACCATGTTCAGTGCCCTGTCGCACCCCGCCCTGCGCGCTTGCCGCCGCCTGTTTCTGCAGAACTACGAAGTCAACATCAATATCGGTGTGCACGAGTTTGAGAAGCGGGGCGAGCAGCGTGTGCTCATCAATGTCGATCTATTCATTCCACTAGCCATGTCCACCCCGCAGCAGGACAAGCTCGACGAAGTGGTCGACTACGACTTCATGCGCAGCGTCATCGCCGCGCGCATTGCCCGCGGTCACATTCATCTGCAGGAGACCCTGTGCGACGACGTGGCGCGCATCATGCTCGAACATCCGCGGGTGAAGGCCGTGCGGGTGTCGACCGAAAAGCCTGACGTCTATCCCGATTGCGAGAGTGTGGGCGTCGAAGTGTTCCATGTGAAGGATTTGCAGCCATGAGCGATACGGCAGTCGATTCGCCGCCCGCCGGCGCGGCCAGCTACCGGGCCGCCCACAAGGCCGGGTTCGAGAACAACAAGCTTTCCAAGCGGCTGCACCGCCTCATCGGGCAGGCCGTGGTCGATTTCAACATGATCGAGCAGGGCGACCGGGTGATGGTCTGCATGTCCGGCGGCAAGGACAGTTACGCCATGCTCGACATCCTGCTGAGCCTGCGCGAACGCGCGCCGATCGACTTCGATCTGGTCGCCGTCAACCTCGACCAGAAGCAGCCTGGTTTTCCCGAGCATGTGCTGCCCGACTATCTCAAGAGCCGCGGCGTGCCCTTTCACATCGAGGAGCAGGACACTTACTCCATCGTCAAGTCCATCATTCCCGAGGGCAAGACCACCTGCGGGCTGTGCTCGCGGCTGCGGCGCGGCATTCTGTACCGTGTGGCGGGCGAGCTGGGCGCGACCAAGATCGCGCTCGGCCATCATCGCGACGACATTCTCGAAACCTTTTTCCTCAATCTGTTCTTCGGCGGCAAGCTCAAGGGCATGCCGCCCAAGCTGGTGAGTGATGACGGCAAACATGTGGTGATCCGCCCGCTGGCCTATGTGGAAGAGGCCGACCTGGAGCGATGGGCCGAGCTGCGCGCCTTTCCGCTCATCCCCTGCACTCTGTGCGGCAGTCAGGAGAATGCGCAGCGCAAACAGGTGAAGGCGATGTTGCGGCAGTGGGAGCGTGAATCTCCGGGCCGTGCGCAGACCATGTTCAACGCACTCACGCAGGTGGTGCCTTCGCATCTGGCCGACCGCAGTCTGTTCGATTTCGCCAGTCTGCGGGCCACGGGCGTGCCCGATCCGATGGGCGACATCG
>NZ_JBYCKI010000299.1:0-3115 GCF_057473305.1 Thiomonas sp. TH-17 | reverse complement strand
GCGCCTGCTGGGCGGCTTCGAGCTGCGCCGCCAGTTCCGTGTGCCGGGTTACGACAGCCAGCAATTTCGCGTGATCGGCGCCGATTCGGGCTTGCGCATCGGCGGCCTTCTTGAGTTCGGTTTGCGCGGCGGCCAAGGTGCGGCGGGCGTCGGTGATTTGTGTGGTCATGGGGTCAACTCCTTTGGTGGTTTCGATTGAAGCGCATGTGCTGGGGCTGGCACTACGGAAACCCCGGGTTTTGCCGTGGGGTGCAGCACGGCCACGCCATGGGCGCGCAGGTAGTTCTCCTGCACGATCTGGGCATAGCGGCGCAGGCCCGGTTCATCCAGCCACTGACAACCGTCAACATCGAGGTCATCGAGTGCCAGCACGATCTCGGCAGGGATGCCTTGGGCGACGGCTGCGGCGGTCAGTCGGCGGCGCTGCTCGGCCAGGTCGCCGGGCTTGTGCAGGACGTTGGCCGCTGTCCCGCTGGCTGTCCCGCTGTCCCGGCCTGTGGGACAGACTTTCGAGGCCGTCCCGGGGTCGCTGTCCCGCTGCTGTCCCGCACCTTGTCCCGCCCGCAAAACCTTATGGGCCAAGGCTTTCAGGTCGGGTTGTCCCGCTGCTGTCCCGCGCGCTGTCCCGCTCGGGGTCGGCGCTTGTCCCGCTGTCCCACTCCTAGAGTCTGGGACAGTGGGACAGAGCTTCATCATCTCATTCATGGGCCCCCTCCTGTCGTTGCAGGACGCGGTGTACGGCGGACTTGCTCATGCCCAGTTCTTCGCTGATCTCGCGGACAGACATGCCCAATCCGTGCAGCTCGCGCACCTGTTCGAGTCGGCCTATCTCAGCCGGCTTGCAGGTCCAGCAGCGGCGACCGTCCGGGCCGGATTCCAGGCGTGCCTCGAACGGTTCCACGTCCGCGCCCTTCAGCGCTCGGGCTTTCTCGAACTGCACCAGGAACCGGGCGCCCTCGCGCTCGTGGTAATCGTTTGGCCTCTTGAGGCTCAGCACCACATCGAGGATGTCCTCGCGGCTGCTGGTGCCGCGCTGTGCACCGCCCTTGCCGGCGTGGTGCACGAATAGCACCGCCCGCCCGGCTGCGCGTTGCTCCAGCGCCCATGCGGCGACAGGCTGCCAGCTCTCGGCCTCATTCTCGCGGCCTGCTCTGCCCAAGGTGGCGATGCTGTCCACCACGATAAGATCGGCCTGTGCCACCAGCGGTTCGAGCGCGGTCTGTCCGTCCTGGCTGGCGAGGTTCGGCATGCCGCGCGGTTGCAGGTCGGGGGTCAGGAATCGCAGCATGCGCGGCGCGGGCTGCGTGTCTTCATCCGCCACCAGCGCCGCCGCGCGTGACTGAAGTTCCGCCGCTGGCAATTCGCCATCGAGATACAGCACGCGGCGCGGCTTGGGTGCCTTCCAGCCGAAACAGGAACCGCCGGATGCTGCCGCGTAGGCGATGGCGAGCGCGGCCAGGGTCTTCCCGGTGCCTCGCCACGCATAGATCATGCTCAATGACTGCGAGGTCAACCACGGCGCCAGAAAGGCCTCGCGCGCCGGAATATCCAGCGTCAGCAGCTCGGCAATATCAACTGCGCGCAGTGGCAGCGTGGTCGCCGCAGGGCGTGTCATCGTGACGGTCTTGATGCTCATGCCGCCGCCTCCTGCGCCGTCTCGGCCAGCAGCCGAATCGAGCGCGTGCTGTCGGTCAGGTCGATCAAATAGGCCAGCTCGCAGCCATCGCGCACCAGCGCCTCGGCCAGCTTGCGAACGGTCGCCCCGTCCAGTCCGGTGATGTCTGCCACCACGGGACACGCCGGCCAGCGCAGGGCGAGTGGATCGGCGCCGACGGGCAACAAGGTTGCGGTCGCTGGGCCTACCATGGCGCGGCGTGCCAGTGCTTGCGGCCAGCGGCGATCCGGTGTGCCTGCGTACAAGCGCACGTCCGGCACGCGGGCCGATGCAATCACAGCAGCGATCTCGCGGAAAAAAGGCGCGGCCTTCATGGCGCACCAGCCTTGCCGGCACGATCGGCGAGGTACTGCACGACGGCGCTCTCAGGCCACGCGCGGCGCCGCTCGGAAACCGCTACTGGCTTCGGCAGCTTGCCATCGCGAACAAGGCGCCAGGCCGTTGTCCGGCTGATACCCAGATCGCGGCACAGTTCGGCCACTGAATAGTGTCTTTCGAGCACGGCCTACTCCTTCGAGTCGTGGCCGCGCTACACTGAGTGCCCCTCTCGGGCGTCGCGTAGCGCGGCGGTTTCAAGGCCGGCGGCGTCTGCAAACGTCGCCGGTTTTTCGTTAGGGGAACGCTACAGCGGTATTTCTGGCTTTCGTCGCAAACCTGGGGTTTCGCTACGCGGCGCGCTGCAATCTCCTGAAACGTCGGCCCCTTTTTCGGTGCCCTCTGCCTTGACACGCTGAAGCACCAAGCGCCAATCGCGCGCCTGCGTGGGCGTGACCCAGTTCTTCACATCCGTGGACGGGTTGCCGTTGTTCAGTGCGGTCGCCACGTCCTGATCGAACTGCTTCATGCTCTTGCGGTTGACCTTGCGCGCGCGCTCGTTGCGGGCCAGCTCCTGCAAGATCAGCTCATCGGCGCCGGCGGGCTTGATGCTTTTCCGTCCGCCCTTGGCGCCGCTGGTCGCGCTTGTGTCGGCCTCCTGCGCCAGCCGATCCTTCAAGCGGTGCAGCTCGACGCGATCGCGCAGCAGCTCGGTTAGGCGATCCTCCAGCCAGTTGAACTTCGCCTGCACCAGCGGCGGCGTCTGCGCCCATGCCTCGGCCCACGCGGCGATGCGCCGATGCGCGGCGGCCTCATGCTCGGCGGTGGCCGGTAATGGCTTGCGTAAGGCCTCCCGCAGTGCGTCCAGCCCCGGACGTACCGCAGCCAGGGCCTCGCGTTCCTCGCGCGTGATCTTCGGGTTTTTCGACTTGCTCATGCTGCACCTCCACATGCACCGATAAGGCGCCGCGGCAGGGGGTAGGTGCGCACCCCTTTTCGGCTGGCCTGCCTAGCCGTGGCGATTGAAGTCAGGCGCTACGCGGGCGCCGCAGGGGGGTCACGTTCTTTGCCGTGGAACCGGTCAGCAGCGCGTGCAGCCGGCGTTCCCAGGTCTCCAGCGCCACG
>NZ_JBYCKI010000298.1:0-4278 GCF_057473305.1 Thiomonas sp. TH-17 | reverse complement strand
CGGGTCTCCAGTAGATCTGAGGGGGCTCACTGCATAACGGCTCACACGCCGGTGCCGTGGACTGCAGACGGAAGTATTTCAGCAGCCTGTTAGGCATCGACAACCCTGATGTTGGTGTCGAGGCGCTTAATGATATTGCACAAAGAATCGAAATTAAGAATGTCAATGCTGTCGCTGATCAGCTCTCTATTCCAACGGCTGATCGTGAAAGTTGGAAGTTCGAAAATGCCGATCGCATCGTTCAAATTGTTGCTGTCACTCCCGGCTTGCGTGATCTCGTGGCGAAAGAATCCCAAGGTCATAACAGGCCATTTTTGGTTGTGACTACAACAAAGGGCAATCGATATCTTGTGAAGCGTTGTGACGCTGATGCGGCCAGCCGCCCTAGGCTTCAAGTTTCTTTTGCCTCAAGCAACCTCCAGACGCACCCTGGCGATTTCTGGCAAGATATTTCCACAACAGGTCTTGATAACGAGGGTGGGGTTGACTTTAAAAACGGAAAGAAACCAATAAAGCTAATCTCCAGAATGCTCGAGGCTGCTCGGACAGAGGGCAGTACGGTTGTTGATTATTTTGCTGGGTCAGGCACTACCATCGAAGCTGTGATAAATCGCTGGCAAGTCGAAGCGAAGCGAACCAAATTGATCGCCTGCGAGTCCGATCATCAGACATTCAATACCAAGACATTGGCAAGATTGCAAAAGGCGATTGCGTCTGCCAACGCATCCTCCATTTTCAAAGTATTAAAGCTGGAGGGCTACGAAGACACCCTGAACAACCTGCAACTGCGCCGCACGTCCGCGCAGGGCGATCTGCTGAACACGCTGCCGCAGCAGGCCAAGGACGACTACCTGTTCAACTACCTGCTGGACGTGGAGAGCCGTGGCTCGTTGCTATCGGTGGAAGACTTCAAGAGGCCCTTCGACTACACCCTCAACGTGGCGGTGGACTCGGCGGGCGCGTTCGAGCCGCGCAAGATCGATCTGGTCGAAACCTTCAATTTCCTGATCGGCCTGCGCGTGAAGCACATCGACGCCCAGCCGCAGCGCGGCTTTGTCACCGTTACCGGCACGCTGCCCAGCGGTGAAAGCTGCCTCGTGCTGTGGCGCGATTGCGATGTGCTGGACTACGAAGGCATCAGCAAGCTCTGCGACAAGCTGGCCATCAACCCGGCGGACAACGAGTTCGACGTGGTCTACATCAACGGCGACCACAACATTCCCACCGTGCTGACGCAGACGGCCGAGGAAGGCGGTGCCACCCGCGTGCTCAAGCTGCGCCAGATCGAGCCGGAATTTCTGGAGCGCATGTTCTCCGTGGAGGACATCTGATGGCACGGCCACGCAAGACCCCTGTCGCCGGTTTGGGCGCAAGCGGCGCAGCCGGTTCCACTCGCGGCGGCAAGAAGCGCAGCTTCCATCAGGAATTGGTGCTCAACCGCTGGGTGCTGGGCTTCTTTCAGGGCGGCACGCTGGCGGCACTCAAGATGCGCTTGGGCGATGACCGCTTTGAGGGCATCGACGAGGACGGCCAGACCAAGTTCTTCCACGAACTGATCCGAGGCTTGTTCGATCCCAACAAGGTGCCCGAGGCCGACCTGCGGCGCTACGACTTGAACGTCGTCGCCCACTGGCAGGCCATCACCGCCCAGCGCAACAAGCTGGAAGGCCACGAACTTCAGATGAAGTACTTCCAGTACCTCTCGCTGCTGTTCACCGAGCTGTATCTGGACTGGTACTTCAACCACCGTCAGGACTTGCTCGATGGCCTGAACGAGGAAATGACGCGCTACCGCGCTGAGACGGGCGCGGAACCCTTCCGCGATTTCGAAGTGGACGACCTGAACAAGATCGCCTTCTGGAATGCCACCGGCAGCGGCAAGACCCTGCTGCTGCACGTCAACATCCGCCAGTACCTGCACTACTTCCAG
This sequence comes from Thiomonas sp. TH-17, assembly GCF_057473305.1. Lineage (NCBI taxonomy): Bacteria > Pseudomonadati > Pseudomonadota > Betaproteobacteria > Burkholderiales > Thiomonas > Thiomonas sp. TH-17. The sequence continues at coordinate 2,348 of NZ_JBYCKI010000298.1, read as the reverse complement.
GCGGGGCGCAGCGATCACTACCCGAGCAAGATCATCCTGCTCACGCCCAACGAAGGGTTGAGCCGTCAGCATCTGGAGGAGCTGCACCTGTCCGGCTTCGGGTTCTCGCAGTTCTTCAACAAGGCCCAGTCACCCGCGCGCGGCACCATCGAAATCATCGACATCAACAAGCTGGGCGATGAGATGGGCGACAAGACCGTCGCCGTGGATGCCTTCGAGGGCAACAACCTAGTGTTGGTGGACGAAGGCCACCGTGGTACTGGCACGGCGGCAGGCGCGTGGATGGCGCGGCGCGATGCGCTGGTGCGCGGTGGTTTTGCCTTCGAGTACTCGGCCACCTTCGGGCAGGCAGTGGCTAAGGGCATGATCGTGGCGGCGGCGGAAGAAGACATCCAGAAGAAGCGCGCCAAGATGTTGTTCAACACCACTAGTCTGCGCAGTCTGGACGACGGGCAGAAGGCACAACTTGCGCTGACCGCCGAGGACAAGCGCCGCGCGCGCATCACCGCTACGCGCGAGATTTACGCCAAGTGCATCCTGTTCGATTACTCGTACAAGTTCTTCTATGAGGACGGCTACGGCAAAGAGTCGCTGATCCTCAACATGAGCGGAGAGGCCTACGAGCAGGCGGATAACGCGCGCAAGTATTTCACCGCCTGCCTGCTGGCCTACTACCAACAGCTCTGGCTGTGGAGCACGCACCGCTCGGCGCTTGCCGACTTCAACATCGAAAAGCCGCTGTGGGTGTTCGTGGGCAACACGGTGTCAGGCGAGGAGTCGGACATCCTGGAAGTGGTGAACTTCCTCGCCGATTTCCTGAACAGCGACGCGCAGATCAAGAGCTGGCTGGTCGACCTGATTGCGGACAAAGCGCAGATTCTGGATGCCAAGGGCAACAACATCTTCAGCGGGCGTTTCACGCCCCTGATGGGGTTCGGCGGTCGCGTGGATGAGCTGTACGCCGACATCCTGCTGCGGGTGTTCAATGCCTCCGCCCGTCAGCGCTTGAAACTGGTCAACATCAAGAACAGCAAGGGTGAGCTGGCGTTGCGCGTGGGCGATGCAGAGCCCTTCGGCCTTATCAACATCGGCGACGATGCGGGCTTCTTCGGGATGGCAGAGGACGTCGAAGCCTTCGACAGCGAACGCGACGACTTCGGCGGCGCGCTGTTCGGCACGCTGAACAACAAGGACAGCCGCCTCAACGTGCTGATCGGCTCGCGCAAGTTCACGGAAGGCTGGAGCAGTTGGCGCGTGTCCACGATGGGTCTGCTGAACATGGGCCAGGGTGAAGGCTCGCAGATCATCCAGTTGTTCGGACGCGGGGTGCGCCTCAAAGGCAAGGGCTTCTCGCTCAAGCGCACCTTGCCGCAGGACCGGCCCAAGGGCGTGCATCTGGACAAGCTGGAGGCGCTGAACATCTTCGGCGTGCGCGCCAGCTACATGGCCGCGTTCAAAGACTACCTGCGCGAGGAAGGCATCACGCCCAGCGACGAAGTTCTCGAGCTGGACTTCCCGACACGGGCCAACCTGCCCAAGGGCAAGCTCAAGACCCTGGCGCTGAAGGATGGCTACAAGGACAACCAGAAACTCGGGTTCAAGCGCACGCACTTCCCGTGGCTGTACGAAATTCCTCCGCAGTTCCAGGGCAAGATCAAGCCACCCCATGTGGTGCTCGACCTGTACCCGCGCGTCGAGGCGCTGTCCAGCAAGGACAAGGGCACAGCCCCCACGACTGAAGCCCGCAACAAGGGCAAGCTGAACCAGACACTGTTCCCGGCTTTCAACTGGGATCGGGTCTATTTGGCCTTGCAGGATTACAAGCTGCAGCGCAGCTGGAGCAACTTGCGGCTGGAACGGCAGAAGCTGATCGACTTCTGCGTGGGCGCGCAGGACTGGTACACGCTGTTCATTCCGGCGGCGGAACTGAACGTGACGACCTTCGCCGATATCCGCAAGCAGGAAGACATCCTGCTGCGACTGCTGACGGACTACACCGACCGCTTCTACAAGGCCCTGAAGACCGGCTACGAAGGCCAGTTCTACGACATTACCCACATCGACGAAAACCACGGGTCGATGCTCAAGCTGTACCAGTTCGAGATCGAGAACAGCGACGACGGTCTGGAGTATCAGGCGAAGCTGGAAGTGCTGAAGAAGCTGGTGGCGGACGGCAAGATCGGCGAGGCCAGAAAATGGAACGCGCCGCACATGGTGGCCATCAGCTTCGACCGTCACTTGTATTACCCGCTGTGTAAGCGTCCCGCCAACCCCTCTTGACACCCGAAGTGAAGGTCAGGTGCTGGCGGCAGGGGTGTTGGTTTTTGCCCAGTTATGCGGCAGCAATT
>NZ_JBYCKI010000297.1:0-5058 GCF_057473305.1 Thiomonas sp. TH-17 | reverse complement strand
ACTCAAAGAGCGCGGTTATTACGCGCGCCGCTACTTCTACCCACTCATCTCGGATTTCCCGATGTACCGCGGACTCCCATCTGCGCGCCGTGACAACCTTCCGGTCGCCGCGCTAATGGCAGATCGCGTTCTGTGTCTCCCGATTTACCCGGCTCTCGATCCCAAAACGGTGCAGGACATCGTTGCGGTCATCGCAGAGTGAGAACCGTAAGGCGAGCGCCATGCTGAGTCGCACCGAGATTGACGCCATCGGCTTTGCCGAGGTCGGTGACGATGTGCAGCTTTCAGAGTATGCCCGGTTCTATGGCGCAAGCCGGATTTCTCTCGGCAACCATGTCCGCATCGACGATTTCTGCGTCCTGTCTGCGGGTTCTGGAGGTATCCATATCGGGAACCATGTGCATATCGCAGTATTCAGTTCTTTGATTGGAAAAGGAGAAATCATTCTTTCCGACTACTGCAATATCTCTTCTCGAGTATCAATTTACAGCAGTTCTGACGACTATTCGGGCGGAAGCATGACGAATCCGACAATTCCTGAAGACTATAAGCAGGTATTACACGCCAGCGTTCACCTAGGAAAACATGTCATCGTCGGAAGTGGAACAGTCATTCTCCCCGGCGTGCATCTATCTGACGGTGTTGCAGTCGGCGCACTAAGTCTGATAAAAACGGATTGCCCACCTTTTGGCATTTATGCGGGAAATCCGGCAAAACGCATCAAGGAACGGAGTCGGGCCCTGCTCGATCTCGAAGCGAAGCTAATTGCCAGCAAGGCAGCCTCAAAATCATGACACGACCCCTTTATCTCAATGTTGGCTGCGGCAAGGTCAAATTAGCCGGTTTTATCAATATCGATTTGGAACCCGGAGCGGATATCCAATGCGATGTGACCCAAGGGCTTCCCTTTGGTGATGCCACAGTAGACGGCATCTATAGCGAACACTTCATCGAGCATCTGAGTCAAAAGGACATTTTGGGCTTTCTCCGAGAATGCCGCCGTGTTCTCAAGCCGGGAGCGCGTGTACGCATTGCCACCCCTGATCTGAATGCCTTGGTAATAGAATACGAAAGCAATGACTGGCGCCAACCGTGGCTCGATAAATATGGCTACTCATGGATAAAAAACCGTGCTGAATATCTGAATATTTCAATGCGAGAATGGGGTCATAAATGGCTGATGGACGAAGAAGAGTTATCTCGCCTTGCTGATTGGTCGGGGCTGGAACAAGCCAAACGCTGCAACATCAACGACAGCACAGATCCCCATCTGGCCCGATTGGAGACCCGGACCGAATCCACTCTAATCATGGAGTACACGCAGCATATTGAAGCGATAGAAGAGAACTCATTGGTTTCGATTATTGTGCCGGCCTACCGAGCAGACTTTCTATCGGCCTGCCTCGAAAGCGCGTTGGCGCAAACCTATCGTCGTATTGAGATATTGATTCTCGATGACTGTCCGGGTGATGAAGTCCGAAAAATTGCGCAAGACTTTGTGCAGCGCGATTCGCGCGTTGCCTATCACCCAAATGCATTGCCTCTTGGCGAGCCAGACAATCTCACCCAGGGAATCCGGCTAGCGCAGGGCGTATTCATCAAACCTCTTTACGACGATGATTTGCTGGAGCCTGACGCTGTTGAACGCTTGCTGCACATCTATCGCGAGCATCCTGCGGCAAGGTTGGCGGCAGGTAGCCGCCTGCCGATTGACGCGTCAGGACAAACCCTCGACAAGGGCATACTGGGGGCCCCGCTCTCCGTAAATGACGGCCTATTGCGTGGTCCGCAAGTCATTGGACAGATTCTGTCTTCCGGGTTGAATTCTCTTGGTGAGCCGACATGCATGATGTTCCGCCGATCAGACGCCCTGCGCATCGACGAGCCCAATGTCATGACTCTGTTCGGCCGTCTTTGCTTTGGCGCTGGCGACGTTTGCCTTGCACTGCACCTTCTTTCGCGCGGCGACCTTGCCTACCTTTCGGCCCCCGTTGCACGCTTCCGCATGCACGCCGGACAAACGCAGAAACAAAAGCGCTCACATGAACTCGGGCTGGCAAGCTGGGAGTATCTGCGCCAGCAGGCCGAGCGCTTTGGGCTGATGGTCAAGGCCACTCAAACGCCAACGCCTGTATCAACGACGCCGGAGACCCTTTCACGCCCCGTCTTACCTTGGCTGGCTGACTTTCGCCTATTGCCCGATGAAGCGAATTGGGCTCAGGACGAAATCAGTCGCTGGAAGTCCGAAAATCCAGGCGACGTGCGCGCATCTATGGCCTTGCTTTTACACCCCGAGATATCCGCTCACGGCACCCGTTTCAGCATTGCCAAACAATGGTTTTCAGGCGTTTCGGTAGATATAGCCGCTTCATCCGATAGCGATAGCGAGCAGCGCATCGCTTCGGCAAACACGGCACTGCTCTCCCAGGACGCCAACTGGCTCGGCCTGATCGACGCCGGCGACCAACTTTCCCCCGACGCGCTGTTCCGTATCGCCCATGCCGTGCGCGAGCATCCGCAGTGGCAGATCGTCTACACCGACGAAGACCAGATCACGGCCGACGGCCAGCACACCAACCCGCATTGCAAGCCCGACTTCAATCTCGACTATCTGCGCAGCCTGCCCTATGTCGGCGGGCTGCTGTTGATCCGGCGCGATCTGTTCGAGGCTCTCGGCGGCTTCGACTCACAGGCCGAAGGCGCGGAAGACTACGACTTGATGCTGCGGGCGTGGGAGCACCTGCAGCGCACGGGGGCAGGGGAAGCCGCCATCGGCCATGTGCCCGAGGTGCTCTATCACCGCCTTCAGGGTTCGGGGCATACGCAAAAATCGGTGCCCGAGATTCTGCAAGCCGGGCACTCGGCCCTGCAGCGCCATTTCGAGCGTCTGGGCATTGCGGCGCAGGTGCAGCCGGGGCCGTTTCCGCCCTCGTTCCGCGTGCGCTGGCCGCTGCCCGAGGCGCGACCGCTGGTGTCCATCCTCATTCCCACGCGCGACCAGTTGCCGCTGCTGCAGCGCTGCGTGGAGTCGGTGATCGAAAAAACCAAGTACCCGGCTTACGAAATTCTCATCATCGACAACGACAGCCAGACGATTGATGCGCGCAACTATCTGGCCGCCATCGAAGCCAAGGAGGCCGAACTCGGCGGCCGCCTGCGCGTGGTGCGCCAGCCAGGAGCGTTCAACTTCTCGGCGATGAACAACGCGGCTGCCCGCGCCGCACGTGGCGAGTATCTGCTGCTGCTCAACAACGACACCGCGGCGCTACATGACGACTGGCTCGACGAAATGATGAGCCACGCCGTTCGGCCCGATGTGGGCATCGTCGGCGCCAAGCTGCTCTACCCCGACGGCAAGATTCAGCATGCCGGGGTCATTCTCGGCCTGCGCGGCCCGGCGGAGCATCCCTTCATCGGCCGCCCGCCCGAAGACCGCGGCTACTTCGGCCGCGCCCAGCTCACCCAAGATCTGTCGGCCGTCACCGGCGCCTGCCTGCTGGTGCGCAAAAGCGTTTATGAACAGTTGGGCGGGCTGGACGAGCAGGCTTTCAAGGTGTCTTACAACGACATCGATCTGTGTTTGAAAGTGCGCGAAGCGGGCCTGCGCATCGTCTTCACACCCTACGCCCTGCTGATGCACGAAGGCTCGGCCAGCCAGAAGAGCGGCACCGAGACCCAGCCTGACGACGCCAAGCTCAAGCGCTTCGCCGCTGAAAAAGACGCCATGTACGCCAAGTGGCTGCCGCAGCTCGCGTTCGACCCCGCATACAACCGGCATCTCAGCCTCGCCAGCACCGACTTTCTGCTCGACGATCAGCCCTGCCTGAGCTGGGACCCAGACTGGCGTCCCCGTCCGCGCGTACTGGTGCATTCGGCCGACCGCGAAGGCTGCGGCGAGTACCGCATCATTGCGCCCATGCGCGTGCTCAACCGCGCCGGGCTCACCCAGGGCTGGGAGACCATGCGCCTGTTCGAGCCCGCCGAAATGGAACGCATGCAGCCCGACAGTCTGGTGGTGCAGCGGCAAATGGAGTGGCCGCAGATCGAAGCGCTGGAGCGCCACGGCCGCACCAACAAAGCTTTCCGCGTGTTCGAGATCGACGATCTCATCACCAATCTGCCGCACAAAAGCGTGCACAAAAGCACCATTCACAAAGACATCGCCAAGCGCTTCCGCAAGGCGGCGGGGCTGTGCAACCGACTGGTGGTGGCTACCGAACCACTGGCCAAGGCTTATGCCCATTTCACCGATGAAGTCGTGGTGCAGCCCAACTACCTCGAAGCCGCGCGCTGGGGTCATTTGCAACCACCGCGCGCCGAGCGCAGCAAGCCCCGCGTGGGCTGGGCCGGGGGCGTGGGCCATACCGGCGATCTGGAACTGATTGCCGATCTGGTGCGCGATACGGCCAGCGAAGTCGATTGGGTGTTTTTCGGCCTGTGCCCGGAATCGCTCAAGCCGCTGGTCAAGGAGTTTCACCCCGGCGTACCGCTCGATCAATATGCCGCCAAACTGGCCGCGCTCGATCTCGATCTGGCCGTCGCCCCGCTCGAAGACAACGCCTTCAACGAAGCCAAGAGCCATCTGCGCCTGCTGGAGTACGGCATCCTCGGCTATCCCGTCATCTGCTCCGACCTCACGCCGTATCAGGGCGATTTTCCGGTCACCCGCGTGGCCAACCGCTACCGAGACTGGACGCGTGCGCTGCGCGAAGCCGTCTCCGACCGCGCCGCGCTACGCGCCCAGGGCGACGCGATGCGCGCCAAGGTGCTGGCCGACTGGATGATGGAAGACCATCTCGACACCTGGCTGAAAGCCTGGCTGCGCTGAAGTCACGTCGGGCAACGTAGCGAGGCTGTTTTTACGCAACACGGCAGGCCAGCGCTAGGCCAACGCCTTTGGGCCGCTGCTAGCATCAACGCAACGATCGAGACTCCATTTTCCGTTCCCATGAACAGCCCCCTCACCTCGCCAGATACCGACGCGCCCGAAGCACAGAGCGCGGTCATGCAAGCGCACATCGCGCGCCAGCCCATCGTCGACCGCAAACAGCAGATCGT
>NZ_JBYCKI010000296.1:0-3655 GCF_057473305.1 Thiomonas sp. TH-17 | reverse complement strand
CCCATGGGCGGGTTGGCCGGCGACCTGCCGCTGATCGTCGCCTTCCTGGTGCTGGCGGCCTACACCTACACCAGCGGGCTGCGCGCACCGGCGCTGATCGCCGTGGTCAAGGATCTGCTGGTGTACGTCACCGTGCTGACCATGGTGATTGTGATTCCCTGGCGCATGGGCGGCTTCGGGCCGGTGTTCGCGGCGGTGCCGGCGGACAAGCTGCTGCTGGCGCACCCGCCCGCGCACAGCCTGGGCAGCTACAGCGCCTTCGCCAGCCTGGCGCTGGGCTCGGCGCTGGCGCTGTTCTGCTACCCGCACGTGATGACCGGCGTGCTGGCCTCGCGCGATGCACGCACGCTGACGCGCAACATGGCGCTGCTGCCGGCCTTCAGCCTGGCGCTGGGACTGCTGGCACTGCTCGGCTTCATCGCGCTGGCCAGCGGCGTCGCGCACCTGCCCGAGTACGCGCCCTACTTCGACCGCTTCAAGACCAGCTTCGCCGTGCCGGCGCTGATCCTGCACAGTTTCCCGGGCTGGTTCGCGGGCGTGGCGCTGGCGGCCATCGCCATCGGCGCGCTGGTGCCCGCGGCGATCATGTCGATCGCGGCGGCGAACCTGTGGACGCGCAGCATCTACCGCGAGTACCTGCACCCGCACTGCACGCCGGCACAGGAGGCGGCGCAGGCCAAGCTGGCGTCGCTGGTGGTCAAGTTCGGCGCGCTGCTGTTCGTGCTGCTGCTGCCCTCGAGCTACGCGATCAACTTCCAGCTGCTCGGCGGCGTGTGGATCATCCAGATCCTGCCGGCGATCCTGTTCGGCCTGTACACGCGCTGGTGCCACCGGGGCGCGCTGGTGCTGGGCTGGGCGGCAGGCATGCTCGCGGGTACGCTGATGGCCATGGACCTGCAGTTCCGCGGCGCGGTGTTCCCGCTGCACCTGGGCGGCTGGACGGTTCCTGGCTACGCCGCGCTGTACGCGCTGCTGGTCAACATCGCGGTGACCGTGCTGGCCACGCCGCTGCTGCGTGCGCTGGATCGCGGCTTTTTGTGCCCTCGTCCTGGCAAGCCTATGGGCGATCGCCGCGGTAAGCCCGTCGCGGCCGCAGCTCAAGACGGCCTGAAATCGAAATATTCAGAGGCGACTACGTAGATGTATAGGTGCCGCATCGCTCCATTTTTCGGCGTCTCTCAGAAGTGTGGGGGGGGGATTACCCTTCTACACCGGCTTCGACAGGTGGTTTCGCAAACCGCTCAGGAATCGACTTTTGCGGCAGTGGGTTGTTTTGTAAATTGATCTATTACTAATCGCGTTAATGCCAAGCTACATGCATCGAGTCCAACAAACTTAAGGTTGACGGACTCACCATTAGGCAAAATCATACTCGGTGTCTTATCTATTCGAAACTTACGTCTCGCGCTTCCATCGGGATCTGCAACAACGGTTGAGTTACCAAATCTCATATTTTCTTGAATACTTAACCCATCGATAAAAATTATAAAGTCAATTTTATCGCCAAACTGTGTAGTATAACGCTCTAAATAGCGCAAAAAAGACATACAGATTCCACAGCGCACAGATAAAAAAATTAAAGCTACATTCCTACCTAGATTACTTATCTTATATTCTGTCAACAATTTGCCAATATCGCTTCCCACTTCAACTTTACCAAGAAATCGAGACAACTTAAGCTTTAGACCAACTAAAAGTGCGGAAGCGCTCGTAACAGATAATATTAAACAAAATAAGCTTGATCGAAACCCACCTTGCAAGGCATGATCGGCCGCCCATAGCACGGCAGTCAGTGTCATAAGCAATAATGAAACATTAAAACCATTAAAATTTGTATGTACAGACAATGTGCCGAAACACGGACAGCCTTGACTGTTCGGCAAGGCATATCTACTTATTGCCGCAACCAAAAACAACATAATAGAAACTATTACAGAAAATAACATAGATCTTGTGCCAACTAACAACTCAGCGGCCAATAATACTAATTCGATGACAATCACAACATAAAACACAAGTAAAAAAACAATCTGGCTCGAGGAAAATACTTTAAACCACTTCGCAATTTCATTGCGCTCCAGCACTTTTAGCAAAACAGACAAGGTAAGTACAAGCGCAACTGAATACGTCGCCAGCAGGCAATACAAGTTTTGGACTACTTGCGTCATTAACCCGCTCCGTTAGTGCTATCTGATTAAGCCCGAACCTCAGTCATGAAAGTTGCTCGCTATTTGCTGGACTGATTTGGAACGTGGCTTGCATAACATCACCTGATTAGGGCTATCCATCAGCCATGTAAGTTGCTCGCCCTGCACAGAACTGGTTCGGGATAGCGCTTGCACAGCATGATCGCGCGCACAGGTCGCGGCAGCAACGCCCCTAGGCGAAAGCGAGGGTTGAAACGTTACGCCGCCTCTGCCAAATCGAGGCGCACGTACTTGCCTAAACCAGGACGTGATGGCTTCCCTTGAGCGCGCGCTTACGATTGCCCAGAGCACATTACCGTCTCGCAAGCTGGCGAGATCGCCGCCGACCTCCTTCACAGCGTGTTTATGCCCGGCGGCGCGGCGACGGGATGTAGCGCAAGCCGCCACCGCAGACTGCGGTCTCCCGGAGGTGCCGCAGAAGACAGGTCACATGGCTGAAGTTCCGCGCGGAAAAGCAAGCATAATTAAAAATTTTTGGCACGAGAGATAGACTCTGGATAGTATTTGCGCAGCACATGAATCATGTACTTATTAACGACAACACCACCTATCAGGCCAGTTAAAAGTAGCAAGAAATAGTTGTAGTTAGAGACCATGTAAACAGCGACAATTGCAGCAATGTAAAAGAATGCAACGAACACTACAGAAATTCGGTTCGTAGCCTGAGCGAAAAGGAATGCTTTTGCTTTTCTTTTGCTTAGGCGTGGCAAGTCACGAATTTCCCGCATAGTTGCAATGGTGGTTTCATACTCAGTCACAAATTTAATTTGCATAAAGCTCTCCAAACATGTTGTCCAAAGAAATTGGATCCACATTGCGGTGATAAACACCGCAATGTGGATTGCCATTTACACTAGAAAATTGCTCATGAGCACACTACATCAGAGGCAAGGTCGCCGAGTCCGATTCCGGCTGCTGCGCCAGCCCAGCCTCCAACTATGCCGCCTAAAACAGCGCCAACAATTTCGGATTTGTCTTGACAGGTTAGTGCACCACCAGAAACAGATTCAATTTGCTCAAGGCTTATCTCACGCATTTTATGTCCCCTTAGAAAATGTAATTATTAATTACAGTTAATGGAATCTGCAAACCAATGACCTGCCGCTGCGCCAACAACCGCGCCAGCGGGATCACCAAGAGAAAGAATAAAACCCATTGTTCCTCCTGCAACCATCGAAACGCCTTGGCATACGTCAGTTGCCGCAGAAGAGCCGGCAACGTTTTCAACTTGTTCTAGCGTTAGGGTTTTCATTAGTAACTCCTCGGTCAAGTAGTTGCGTTAGGAAATGGCGTTCAACGCCCATCACTGAGTTCCGAAAGCGAAGTACTCGGTGATTCTATAAGCCCTTGCCGCAGCACGATCACGCGATCGGCGCTGACCAGGGTCTCCGGCCGGTGCGCCAGCACCAGCCGTGTGAGCTTCATGCGTTTCACGATGGCGTTGACCT
>NZ_JBYCKI010000295.1:0-10563 GCF_057473305.1 Thiomonas sp. TH-17 | reverse complement strand
GGCAGACCGTCATCGCTGACGAGTCGCATGCCTTGAAAAACGGCAATTCGGCCCGCGCGAAAGCGCTCGGGCCGGTCGTGAGTGGCGCGAAAAATCGCTGGCTCCTGAGCGGCACGCCGCTGAAAAATCGCCCGGCAGACTTGATCGAACCGCTGAAAATGCTGGGGCACTTGGATGCGCTGGGCGGCTGGCGCACGTATGTCACTCGCTACTGCGCTGGGCGGCAAGGCAAGTACGGCTGGGAGATCGATGGTGCGAGCAACCTCAACGAGCTTCGCACGCACCTTGCGGGGCTGGGCTTTGTCCGTCGCGTCAAGAGCGACGTGCTCGAAGAATTGCCGGCGAAGATCCGCAGCGTGCTCCCCGTCGAGCTTGACTCGCACGCCGGCCGCGGCATTCGCGATGCAGAAACAGCGCTGCGCGACGTCCTCGCGGGGAAAACGCGCGCCCTCGCGGACGTGGCAAATGACGATGCCGGCGGCCAGCGCGGCGACGTGTTAGGCGCGCTGGCGCGACTGCGCCGCGCGGTGGGTGTCGCGAAGATCGAGGCGGCGAACGCGTGGATCGATGGCGCGCTTGAGCAAGGTGAAAAGCCTCTTGTTTTCGCGCATCACGCCGACGTCCTCGACGGCCTCCAGGAGCACCTGCGCGATGCTGGGATCAGCTTCGTGCGCCTCGACGGCAGCACGCCGGTCGCGACGCGCCAAGACCTCGTGGACCGCTTCCAGACCAGCGAAACCGTGCGGGTGTTTTTGGGCTCGATGACCGCAGCCGGGCAAGGCATCACGCTCACTGCTGCATCGCAAGTTCTGATCGTTGAGCAAAGCTGGACGCCGGCCGAGACGGACCAAGCTGAGGACCGCGCACACCGCCTGGGCCAGACGGATACGGTCATGGTCACGCACCTGATCGCTGTCGGGACGATCGATGAACCCGTGCTCGAACTGATCAATCAGAAGCGTCAGACGGCGGCTCAAGTTGTGGATGGCGCGGATGCGGCGGCGGCGGCGGAGTCGATCGAGCGCATGCTGCTCGCGCGTTACAGCGAACACGGCATCGCGCCGGCGCAGCAGGAGATCGCGGCATGAGCGCGAACGCGAACGCGAAGTTGATCGAACGGCTGTGCGGACGCGGTGGCAAGCCGTGGAGTGATGCAACCGCCCTCGAGGTTGGCGAAATGGTTTGCGTCGGTACGCTCGCGCGCCGCGATGCAAGTCCACCGCGCCCCGGCGTTTTCCGGCGCCCGATCGGGCTTCGTGTATCACGCGCGGTGCTCGAAGACTGCGGGCGGTCGCGCACGATCATCTGCCAGCTTGCCGTGGACGCTGCCGCTGACGGACCGGGACGCCCGGCGCGCAGGGTGCGGATTCTGGCGCCGGTCAGGGGCAAGCATGGCACCAGGGCCGCTGTGGTGGAGCTTGTGGCGCGGAGTCGCGGCGCGTGGGTGGAGGTGAGGATGGAGGGCGAGGGCTGATCAGGGCAAGCCTTGGATCGCCGAGTGTCCTAATTTATTCCAGACGCCCATCAAAGAAGAGTGACGGAATGCTCGCATGCCAGCCGTCATTCATAAGCACGAGATCAGCGCGACCTTTCTGCGGTTGTGCCATTGCTGCGGCCAAACGCTTGGAGAAATCCGGGAACTCGGCCTTGATCGCTTCGCTGGTCGCCCACGCCGGAACGTTCGTAGGGGCGGCGGTGAAGTTCACAGTTGACCCGGTCGTACCGTCCATCTCCTTGCCAGGTACGGTAAAATTTACCACTTTGACGACCTTGTAGTGGGCCGCGCAGAACGCTAACCAGTCCGGCCGTTGTAGCGCCTTCTTGCCCGCATCGGTCAATGAGTAGATCTTGCCAGGCACTTGCTTGTTGCTGAGCTCCGCTTTCACCTGCGCATCGGTCGAGGTTATCAAGCCAGCTTTCACCAGTGCATCGAGAGCTCTGAAAATTTGCGCATTCGTATTTTTCGCATCCTCCGCGCTCATAGCCACATTCGCTTGATATGGCTTCAGCGGCACCGAGAGTGGGTATTTTGTGCCAATCTGGCCGAGGAAACCTGGGGTTAATCTGATGCAGACTTTGGATAACGGAACGTTGATGGCTTTGGCAAAATTGGCGTTGCTCACCGACGTGGAGGAACCGCAACCTGCGAGCAGCAGTGCGGCGATCGGAACAAGCACATGGCGAAATTGCATTATGATCTCTCCTTAAGTTGTCGTTGTTGGCAGGTGGAGATGGTGTCCGTTTTTTTGATGGAAATTCTGGAAGACGAGTCGCAGAGTTTTGATCATCCGCGGAATCTATTACCAGTAGATAGTAATTGAACATCTTGACGACCCGCCAGTCCATTCAGTAGTCACGTTAAAGGTGTTGGTTAATTGCCAATTTAATGAACATTGCGGGATACTTAATGGGCCAAAACAAAAGCATGCGTAGCTTAGTTGAGGAGACATTTTCAAGTGTATTATACATAGGGTGCCAAGATATAAGATTGCGAAGCACAATTCTGTTAAGAATGAACCCGGAAACAAGATAATCAATGATCACAATCAAAGCTGTTACATGCCTCCACTGCGTAAATAACACGATAAAAATAACTAGCAAAGTCAAATAAATGATCCAGGCTTTGCCAACCGTTGTTTTCGGGTTTGATGCTTGAATTTCATCGCCTGACATGGTTTTCTGCTCCTCGCTGTTGTTAGTTAAAATTTCTTGATGCGGCTTTGATTTTTTGATCCGTTTTGTACTGGCTGAGCGCATAGACAGCCCAAATGGTGGCAGGCAGCCAGCCGAGCAAAGTGAACTGAAGCAGCAGGCAGATCACGCGCATACCGTGCTGGAAACCGCGGGCGGACGCGCGGCGACCGAGATCAAGGGCGCGCGCTTGGTCAACGTGGTGCTCGGCAACGTCAAGCGCGTGCGATCAGTGGCTGCTACGACCAACGGAAGTCCCCAAGGGACCACGCCATGCGGCAGGCCAAATATGCGCGGCGCTATCTGGCCGAAGCCGCCTATCGATTTAACCGCCGGTTTCGCCTCCCCGAGATGCTGCTGCGGCGGGCGCGGGCGATGGTGCTGTGCAAGCCATGGCCAGAGCCGAGATTGCGCGCCGTCGACAATTTTCATGGCTGTGCGTCGTCGCTAATCAGGTTCACCTATATGTGAATAGCCACGTACCATCCGCGCCCTTGACCATGGCGTACTGCATTGTGGCATCTTCGCCACTTAACGCCGATGTATACACAACGCTAAAACTGAAGGCGTTGAGTGCGTGCATACGCCAGCCATCGATGCGCGTGATGTTGACACATTGTGATTTCGAGGCGTATCGCATCCTGGACATTGGTGAGTAAAAGATCGCGACGACGTCGTTCGGAACGACATACTGCTGGAGATACTTTTGCGGGTTCAAGCCTGGGTAGCACGCGAGAAATTGCAGGACCTTCTGCATGGTCGGCGCAGCCTGCCGGACTGCAACTCGAAGTGCCAGTTGCGTCTGCGGCTGGTTGATCTGTGAGAGCAATTGTTGCTGCTGCGCCGCAGTAAATTGCGGCATTGGCGGGCCTGGATTGGCCACCGAGGCGGTTCCATTGTTTAAATTCGCCATTTGCTGATTGAAGCCTTGAAGCTGCGCAGTCGAGCAGCCTTGCACGGATACCGTGGCCGCCAGACAGGCAACCGCCGTCAAAAACGATAGTGTTCTCACGATCCACTCCTTGAATACTTGGTTAAGGAAATTGCGCATTTGGGCCTCCCTGCCCGTTACCATCATTGCTTCTGCAGAGCAGTTTGCGAAACCTACCCACGCCGCCGTTGTCGAAGTGAAGTGACCCGCTTGGAGCTTGCGCCGCCGTCGGTGGACATGAGCATGCCGCTGCCGGGCTGGAACTCGTTGAACTCATCGCCCGTGCCCGCCAGCAGGGTGCCGTTGGGCAACTGCGCGATGGCGCCAACCGCGAGCGAGCCGGGAAATTCGCTGACCGCGCTCCACGAACCGCCGCCATCGTTGCTTTGCCACAGGCCGCCGCCGGCGGCGCCGACGATCAGGTGCTGGGCGTTGGACGGATCGATCCAGATGGTGTTGATGCGTCCGCCGACGTTGCCGGGGCCGATCTCGGTCCAGTTGATCTGTCCGGGCGCCGGGCTGGCCGCGGGGTTGGCGCCGGTGGGTTTGAACGCGCTGGTCTGCGCGCGGTGTTGCGCCAGCATGCGCGCGCGTGCGCGCAGCGCGGACTGGTACAGCGCGCCGTCGTAGCCGCCGTTCGGCGCCGACAATTCACGTTGCTGCCAGGCGGCCACGGCGCGATCGCGCGTGGAGCGGTGCAGCGCGCCGGGCGCGGTCGCGGCGACGGCGGTCAGACTGGTCACGGCGAGCACGGCCCACCAAGGAGCGCCGTTGAGCGCCGGTGTCGTGGCCATCGCGCAAGCTCCTTGAGCGGCGGCGGCAAGCAGACTACGGTCACGGTCACACCCCTGAATCAATCCTTGTTCTAGAGTGCCTGTAGAGAAGGCGCGCAACTCACCGCTGCGAAAATCCCAGGCACACCCCATCGCACCAAAGAAAGCCGCAGCGTGAAATGCTGGCTGCGGCGCGGGCGATAGTGCCGCAAGCGAGGCGTTTGTTGTAAGGCAAGCGGTGATACTTTGCGAAAAAGTATTTATAGCGTAAGTATGCCGACCGCGGCACTCGCTGGCTTGTGACGGCTGTTGGCTTCGCTGATCGTTTCACCCATCGTGTACTGGGCGATCGGTATGGGCCTCATGGCCAGCATGATCGGCTGCGCGGGCAGTCACACGTCGTAATCGACGTGTGGCGGCATGCATCGAAAAACCGGCCATCATCATTCCAACTGACCAGTGACCCTGGACACTTGCGTCGCCCCGTCGTAGGCGCTAGTCTGGCTCTCGAACGCCATAGCCGGTTCAGCGTTCGTCCGCCCGCAAGGGTCCGCACCAAGCGTGGGATAACCAAGAGATTCCGGACTACGAAGCCCCGCCACTGGCGGGGCTTTCGTTATTTTGGGGTCAGTACCGGCGCGGGCGCGGCCGGTTGCCCGTCACGGCGCCATTGATCAGGACGTGAAACCCCACGGGCTGCCTGCGGAGTCCACGCGGTGCTTGACCATAGAGCGTCGCATAGGCGCTCTGCACGATTAGCTGGATGACCGGAGGGCCGCCTGGCGCCTCCCTCGCCCTCCAGCGGCGCAGGTCAAAAAACACCTGGTACTCGTGGTCAGCAGGGAGCCCGTCAGGCTGGCCCAGCGTGAGGAAGTTCTGATCTTTCGCGTGGTAGCACTTCCGTCGCTCGATCGTACGCACGACCTCGGGCAGGTGCTTCGACAGGGCATAGCGATCCAGATCGAAGATGCGCGTTTCCCGATCATCCGAATAGCGCCACGCCGAATCGCCGGCGCCGATCTCCTTGCGAGTGAACGTGTGCATCGAGAAGCCGACACGTACATCGACCTCGAGCGCCGGATATTTTGCACTCTCCAGTAGCTGCAACGCGAACCGGAACGGGTGCAGGTGGTGGAGGGGATAAGCCACGCCAGAAACGGGGTCTGCGTGTGGCCGCCACCGCATGAGTCCGGCTGCCCAGTTCACGCCCATGCGATCAGTCCTGGTCGACCAGTTTCAGATGGGGCCGACCCAGCTTCCGTGTCAGATCCGCCGCCCGCAGCTGATCCTACCGCATGATGCCCGCCGGGCCGAATCCCTTTTCGGGACGCCATCCGCCGGGGCGCGGTTGACCCGGCGGGCTCAATCGAGCTTCTTAGCCCGCGGATGGTAGTACCGCTTGAGCATGCGTGTCGCTGGTGATCGACGCGCGTCAAGGCTGGTCGGAGATCAGGTTGTTTGGCGAGGTGTGAAGTCGCCTAAAAAAACCTCGCCCTGTTTGCTATGACGCTTGTGCCCGCGCCTGATTGTCATCGGCCAGCCAGCATTCGTACTTTGAAGCTATCCCCTTTGCTTCGCCGAGCGCGGCGTGCCGTCTGACAAGCTCTTCCTCGAGCGCTTCCGGGGAATAGCCGCGATAGTCGGGATCGGCGACGGGGAGGGCTTGCGCAAGCCTTTGCTGGTGCTCGCCGTCCTTGCGAAGCTCATCGCGGCAGAACTGCATGGCCCCAGATTGGGCGCGCCCACTCGCAGCCAAGATGCTCTCGCGCGATAGCTTCGCCCTGTCCAGCAACTCGGGCAACGCGCGGACAAGGTTCTTGATCTCGGTATCCGCCTTGCGCAGTTCAAGGCGCAGGTCTAGCGTCTTCATCTTCCCGGCGCGCCGGTAGCCGCGCCATCCGAGCACGGTTCCCAGACAACCGGACACAATGCCGAGGACACTAAGTCCTAAACTGATGTAGCTCAACCATGCAGGAGAAACGATGCCGCCGGCAGGCATCAACTATGCCTTGCGCCACTGATCTGGCTGTCCGCGCGTGGTGTGCCGAACTCGCTCAACGTCAGGACGGCTTGCGCCCATCCGTTGCGCAATCTTGATCGCTTCGCGTTGTGTCGGCGCCACCGCGCTGGCCCTACTGGATCCGGGCTTGCGGACCGCATAGTCGCCTTGCTCCCGCTGCTCGACAAATAGCTTGTTGCTCATGATAACCGCCTTGGATGTGACGTAGATCACAATATATTGACCCGAACAGTACCTTTCAACCCTACATGTAGTGCGCCCGCCGATAAATGGACAGGCTTTCGCGAGAGGCGCGCAGTCGGCTTATGAGCCGGGTGCGGTCGCAAGATACCGACCCCGAGATGCGGGTGCGCAGGGTCGCGCACGCCATGGGGCTGCGGTTCCGACTGCATCGACGCGACCTGCCCGGATGTCCTGACATGGTCCTGCCAAGACATCGGCTGTGCGTGTTCGTGCACGGATGCTTCTGGCACCGACATCCAGGGTGCCCGAAGGCGACGACTCCCAAGAGCCGCGTCGCGTTCTGGCGAGCCAAGTTCGAACGGAACGTAGCGAGAGATGCAGAGGTGGCCAGGAGCCTGCGCGCCGCGGGCTGGCGGGTGGCCGTGATTTGGGAGTGTCGGGTGCGCGACAGTGCGTATGTCAGACGGAGGCTGGGCGCGGCGATTGGCGCGGCCGAGGTGCCGCGCGCGCGGCAGTCTGAGAGACCAGTTCCTCCCTCAAATCGCCGGGTCAGCCAAGACCCGGCGGGCAGTCGCCGGCAGGCGACAGCCTGTAGTGCTTCTCGCAGACGATGCGAACCTCGTTCTCGTGCAGCGCGAGTTCGAACATCGCGATCAGGTCGCCAGGCATGAACTGCGCGCTGACTGCTCTGCACCGGAGTCGAGAAAACTTCTCCGCGCAGTAGGCGAGGTCCTGTTCCGTCTGAGCCGGACTGAGCCTGTCGCTGCCGCCCTTGGCCTGCACGGGCACGACGTAGTGGTTGCCGTCCTTGTCGAGCCCTACGTAAAGTTCGTCGATCTCGATCTGTCCGATGCCCTCCACGGCCGTGCGCAAGTGGTTTTGCAGCGAATAGGCCGTGACGCCGAGAAAGATGTCCACGAGCCGGTTGTATCGGACCTTCGCAAGCAGGGCCTGCTCGTCGCTGAGTGCGTATGCCGAGATGATTTCCGGCGTGGCGTCGGGGACATTGATCGTGATGAGCGCCGGATTCGGTTCGATGAAGAGGGTGCGCGAAAGTATGAACCTGTAGATGCCGCGCCCGGCGAGTTGGATCCTCCACTTAAGGCCTTCCGGCTGAGTGTCCAGGATCGCCCGAGGCAGGTCCCGGCGGAACCTGTACGCGTAGACCACGTCGCCGACGTTGGCGATGGCGGTTCCGTTGTTGGCGCTCATGACGTCGGCACCGCTGCCGGCCGCGACGAGCGCGGCGCGGTCGAAGGTGAACTGCGCGAGACCTCGACTCCAGATGCCGAAGAAAACCTTGCTTATCGCAAGGTCATATGCAACATCCCGATTCGATGGGCTGCGTGGCGTTTTCGGTGCGCTTGGCATGCTCGGCCTTTGCCTCGTTGGATCGGGCGCGTTTCGCGATGGTATCGCCGGGAACGCCGAAATGCGCGGAGGCCGCGCTCATGTCGAAATAAAGAAGCGCCTCTGCCCCGAGGCGAAGAGGACGGTCGGGTCGTTTCGGTTGGACTCCGAGCGCTTCGCGCACCCGCTCGGCGACCGCGCGCGCCAAGAGCGGCGGCACGGAGTTCCCGATCTCGCGAAAACCGTGCCACTTGGTGGCGTGGAACCTGAACCAGTCGGGATAGGCGTGCAGGCGAGCCGCTTCGCGCACCGTGATCACCCGCGGCAGCGACGGATGGATCGGACGCGGCGAAGTGAAGGCGCCACGCGCGCTGTCCGTCCCCGCGCGAAGCGTGTTGCATACGCTTCCCGAGTCGAGCTTGTGGAACCGGCTGATCGGCTCGACCTTGCCTGGCCGCGTCGCGAGGAACCGTTCGCGCGAGACGTCGGTGTGCTCCGTTCTCGTACTGGAAGTCAGGATCGCGCGGTCGAAGATTCGTGGATGCGAATAGTCCTCGGGATCGTCTTGGAGACCCCTCAGTCTTCGCGAATAGGCGGAGCCGCGGCCAAACCTCGCGCGGACGGCGTCCGAGTAGAGCAGCGCGTCGAACCCGTCGGCGTCCGGCAGGTCGCCGATCGCCTCCGAGACGGAGACCCGCGCGCGGGTCTCGCGCGGGTAGCTCGGAAGCGGCAGCCCCTTGCGTGCGCCCATGAGGAACAGACGGCGGCGATCCTGCGGCACGCCGAAGTCCGCGGCGTTGAGGACGCGGTAGTCCTCGACGACGTCGTAGCCATTCTCCTTGAACGCGGCGATCACTTCCTCGAGAAAGCGTCGATGCTTGCCCAAAGTGAGTCCCTTCACGTTCTCGAAGACGAAGTAGTCGGCCGCTAGTTCGACGACGAGCCGGACGAACTCGAAGACGAGGCGATTCCGCGGGTCGTCCAGGGCGCGCTTGCCTATCGTCGAAAACCCTTGGCAGGGAGCGCCGCCGAACACGACGTCGATCTTCGCTTCGCCGATGCCCGCCGCTCGCCGCACCTCGGCTCCGGAAAGGCCGGAGACGCTTCGGCAGATCGTCGCGCAACCCGGGAAGTTGAACTTGTGCACCGCCGCGTGAATCGGATCGATCTCCACGGCGGCGGCGACGTCGAACCCCGCCTGCTCGAATCCCAAGGAAAGCCCGCCGCAACCGGCGAACAGATCTATTGCGATGGGTCGGGCTTCGCGGCGCGGTCTCGTTGTCCTGCGTATGCGCATGTCGTTCTGCTTTTCCGGTGGCTGTGACGTGGAACGGTATGGCCGATTTGTATCATGGATTGAGAGGACATCTTCGCGGTTCATCTTGATCCACGTCACCTCAACCGAGCTTCTTCGCCAGATCCGCCGCCCGCGGATGGTAGTAGCGCTTCAGCATCCGCAGATCCTTGTGGCCGGTGACGGCGGCCAGTTCGATCAGGTTGGGCAGCTTCTCTGCAAGCCGCGAGGTGGCCTCATGCCGCAGGTCGTGGAAGTGCAACCCCTCGATGCCCGCGCGCTTGCATGCGCGGCCCCAGGCGAGCTTGACCGCCTGTGCGCTGATCGGGAACACCCGTCCGCCCGGCGGGCGTGCAAGCGCTTCCAGCACGGCCACGGCGCGGCTCGACAGGGGCACCGTCCGCGCCTCACCGTTCTTGGTGTCCTCGAGGTGCGCGGTCTGTGCCTTGAGGTCTACGTTGTCCCAAGTCAGTGCCAGCAACTCGCCCTGACGCATCGCGGTTTCGATCGCGAGTTGCACCAGCGGTCGCATCCATGCGTTGCGCGTGCCGACTCGGTAAGCGCCGGCGCGCTTCGCGCCGCGCACCTTGCCAGCGTGATTCTCGAGTGACATGAGCAGGCGCTGTTCCTCGTCGCCCTCCAGGCGGCGATCGCGGGCGCGCACAGGTGCGGGGCGGCGAACTGATGCCACGGGGTTGCCGGGCAGGGCGATCATGCGCTCCCTGATTCCCCAATTGATTACCGCTGACAACAGGTTAAGCTCACGGTTCACCGTGGATCCCTGTGCGCCGCCGGCCAGGCGCGCATCGCGCCACCGCGCGACGACGGCAGGTGAGATCGCTAGTAGGCTGTAGGAACTGATCGGGTCGCGTTGCAGTGAGCGCAGGCGGATGATTTCAACGTCGGCACCGCGCTTGAGCGGCGCGACTTCGAGCACGTAGTCATCGAGCAGCGCATGCAGCGTGATGGTCTCGGCGCTGGCGCGATCGGTCCACTGGCCGCGGTCAAGGTCGCCCTCGACCCTCCTCGCCCATGCTTCTGCATCATCTTTTCTGGTGAAGCTCTTGCGTTGTGCTGGATAGCCCTTGCGTCGTACGCGGGCGTGCCAGAGACCGCTTGGAAGTTGATCGATGCTCGCCATGATTGGCTACCACGTGGCTATGGAGAGCCGACTATGCCTCGAAAACAGCGCTATTACTAGCTATAAAGGCGCAGCAAACCCCCATTCACACGGCAGGAGTCATAGGTTCGATCCCTATACCGCCCACCAAAATCAATCGGCTCTTCGTGGAAACCTGTGGGTGACCGGCAGCCGGTGATT
>NZ_JBYCKI010000294.1:0-2580 GCF_057473305.1 Thiomonas sp. TH-17 | reverse complement strand
TTGGCGGCCAGCGCCGTTTCGAGCACCAGCATGGGCACGCCCGGCTGACTATGTTCGCGCGCCACTTTCACGCCGTCGGCGGTATGGGTGTCGATCAGCCGTTCGCTGCCCTGCCACACGCTGCGGATGGTGGCGAGCCGGTCGGCATGGGTGCTGCTGCCCGAGGCGAAGCCGTAGTCGGTCGCAATTCTGGCAAACGCAGGATCGGCCGAGAGGTCGAAAAAACCCTTGCTTGGCAGTTCGCCCGCGAACAGCGAATGGACGCGCGAGGCATCTCGCCCGAGCAGATCGAAGATGAAGCGCTCGAAATTCGAGGCCTTCGAGATGTCCATCGACGGGCTGGAGGTGTGATGCGTCTCAGCCGACTTGCGCGGACGGTAGACGCCGGTGCGGAAGAACTCGTCGAGCACGTTGTTCTCGTTCGTGGCCAGCACCAGCTTGCGGATCGGCAGACCCATCATGCGTGCCACATGCCCGGCGCAGATATTGCCGAAGTTGCCCGACGGCACAGTGAAGCTCACCTGCTCGTCGTTGCTGCGCGTGGCCTGGAAGTAGCCGGCGAAGTAATAGACGATCTGCGCCGCGAGCCGCGCCCAGTTGATGGAGTTGACGGTGCCGATGCGCCAGCGGCGCTTGAAGTCGAGATCGTTGGAGACGGCCTTGACCATGTCCTGCGCATCGTCGAACACGCCCTGCACCGCGATGTTGTGGATATTGGCGTCGGCCAGCGAATACATCTGCGCGGTCTGGAACGCGCTCATCTTGCCGAAGGGCGAAAGCATGAACACGCGAATGCCGCGCTTGCCGCGCATGGCATATTCGGCCGCGCTGCCGGTATCGCCCGAGGTCGCGCCGAAGATGTTGAGCTCGCTGTGCTGGCGGGCGAGCGCGTACTCGAACAGATGGCCGAGCAACTGCATGGCCATGTCCTTGAAGGCCAGCGTGGGCCCTTCGGACAGTCCCAGCAGCGCCATGCCCGGATCGCCCTTCAACGGTTTGAGCGGCACGATCTCGGCATGGCCGCCGAACACCTCGGACGTGTAGGTCTTGGCGATCAGCGCACGCAGATCGTCAGCCGGAATGTCGGTGATGAAACGCGACAGAATCTCAAAAGCCAGATCGGCATAGGACAGCCCGCGCCATTGCGCCAGCGTGGCGCTATCGATCTGCGGATAGTGTTCGGGCAGATAGAGCCCGCCATCGGGCGCCAGCCCTTCGAGCAGGATGTCGGAAAAACCTCGGGTCGCGGACTCGCCACGGGTACTCAGATAACGCATCAGCGCAACTCCTCTTTACGAATCCGCACGATGGGCGCGTGCACGCTGGGCAGGGTCTGCATGCGGCCGATGGCGGTGTTCATGCGCGACTCGACGGTGTCATGCGTGAGGATGATGAGGTCGGTCTGATGCTCGCCTTCCCCGGCCTCGCGCTGAATGAGGCCGTCGATGGAAATGCCTTCATCCGCCAGGATGCGGGTAAGGTCGGCCAGCACCCCGGTCTGATCGGCCACGCGCAGGCGCAGGTAGTAGGCGGTCACCACCCGATCCATCGGCAGGATGGGAGAATCGCTCATCGCATCGGGCTGGAAGGCCAGATGCGGCACGCGGTGTTCGGGGTCGGCGGTATGCAGCCGGGTCACATCCACCAGGTCGGCGATGACGGCGGAGGCGGTCGGCTCAGAGCCCGCGCCCTTGCCGTAATACAGCGTGGGGCCGACCGCGTCGCCCTGCACCACCACCGCATTCATCGCGCCTTCGACATTGGCGATCAGACGCGTGGCTGGAATCAGGGTGGGATGCACGCGCAACTCGATGCCCTCACCGGTGTGCTTGGTGATGCCCAGCAGCTTGATGCGATAGCCGAGTTGCTCGGCGTAACGAATGTCGGCCGCCTGCAGCGCGGTGATGCCCTCGACATAGGCCTTGTCGAATTGCACCGGCACGCCGAAGGCGATGGCGCAGAGAATGGTGGCTTTATGCGCAGCGTCCACACCTTCGATATCGAAGGTCGGATCGGCTTCGGCGTAGCCCAGCGCCTGCGCCTGCTTGAGCACGGAGGCGAAATCCAGCCCTTTGTCGCGCATCTCGGACAGGATGAAGTTGGTCGTGCCGTTGATGATGCCCGCGATCCATTCGATGCGATTGCCTGCCAGCCCTTCACGCACCGCCTTGATGATGGGAATGCCGCCGGCCACCGCCGCCTCGAAGGCCACCATCACGCCCTTGGCCTGCGCCGCGGCGAAGATTTCGTTGCCGTGCATCGCCAGCAAGGCCTTGTTCGCCGTCACCACATGCTTGCCCGCTGCGATGGCCGCCAGCACCAGCTCGCGCGCCGGGTTGATGCCCCCCATGAGTTCGACCACGATGTCGATGTCGGGCCGGGTCGCCAGGGCCATGAAGTCCGTGGTGATGGGCAAGGCTTCACCCAGAGCGGCGCGCGCCTTGTCGGGGTTGCGCGCGGCAATCGCCGCGATGGCAATGCCGCGCCCGGCGCGTCGCTGCAGCTCTTCCTGGTTGCGCGCCAGCACCTTGACCACACCGCTGGCGACGGTGCCCGCGCCGAGAAGGGCAATCTGTAAAG
>NZ_JBYCKI010000293.1:0-2723 GCF_057473305.1 Thiomonas sp. TH-17 | reverse complement strand
GCGTCCATCGTGCATCAGGCCTGGGGCGCCACCCTGGGCACCGACGAGACGCAGCTCGCCCGCACCGTGGCCTGGCGTGAGGGGCTCGGGCTGGCCGGGGTGCTGCTCGCCGCCTTGACGCCCCAGCTGGGCGGCGCCAGCGCGCTGGTGGGAGTGTTCGCCTTCGCGCTGATCGTCGGCCTGGCCTTGGTGTGGCGCGCGCCCGATCCGGCGCCGCACCGGGCTGCAGCCACGACCTCTCTGCATTGGCGCACCCTGCTGGAGCCGCTGCACAACCGGCGCTTCGTGGCGCTGCTCGCAGTGTTCGTCACCAGCGGCATCGCCGCAGCCATTCCGGCCACGCTGGTGCTGTTTTTCATCCGCGACCGGCTCGATGCGGCGGCGCTGTCGGGTGCGTATCTGTTCGCCTATTTCGCCGCGGCCGGGCTGCTGGTGCCGGTGTGGCTGCGCGCGGTGCGGCGCTGGGGCGCGGCGCGCTGCTGGCTGCTGGGCATGGGGCTGGCGGTGGCGGCTTTCGTCTGGGCGGCGTTGCTGCAGCCGGGTGATCGCTGGGGCTACGCGCTGGTGGTGGTGCTGTCGGGCGCGGCGCTCGGGCCCGATCTGGTGATGCCGCCTGCCTTGCTCGCCGGAGTGATCCGCGCGGGCGGTCACGGCAACCGGCTCGAAGGGAGTTACTTCGGGGTGTGGAACTTTGCGACCAAGCTGAACCTCGCAC
Source organism: Thiomonas sp. TH-17 (assembly GCF_057473305.1). NCBI lineage: Bacteria > Pseudomonadati > Pseudomonadota > Betaproteobacteria > Burkholderiales > Thiomonas > Thiomonas sp. TH-17. The sequence goes on along the minus strand of NZ_JBYCKI010000293.1, from coordinate 2,008 downwards.
TCGCTGCCGGGCTGGCTTTGCCGTTGTTGGCGCTGTTCGGCTACCGACCGGGCACGCTGGAAACCGGTGTGCTGCCCCCGCTGGTGGTGGCGTACTGCCTGTTGCCGTCTTTGCTCAAGCTCGTGTCGGCCGGGCTGCTTTGGCAATTTTTTGTTCGCGGTCGGTCAGGCCCGGCCGCGTTTGCTTCCTGAATGGAGAGTCTTCTCATGTCGTTCAAATCTTCTTTGCACTCCTGGATGTCGTTTCGTCGCGGCTGGCTGCTGGCCGCCGTGCTGGGCATCAGTCTGCTGTCGGGCTGCGCCAGCGTCACGCCGCTGGCTTATCGGGGCCAGACGCCCACATTCGACCTCAAGCAGTATTTCAACGGACGACTCACTGCGGTAGGCATTGTGTTCGACCGCTCGGGCAAGATGACACGGCGCTTCCATGTGACCATCGACGCCTCCTGGAAGGGCGACGTGGGCACGCTTGACGAACACTTTATCTACAACGATGGGGCCAAGCAGGAGCGCATCTGGACCATCCGCGAGCTGCCCGAGAAAGACGGCGAGAAGCGCTACATCGGCACCGCAGGCGATGTGATCGGCGAGGCCATCGGCCGCGCGGCGGGCAATGCGTTGAACTGGCACTACACCCTGGAACTTCCGGTCGATGGCACGATCTACCACGTGCAGTTCGACGACTGGATGTACCTGATGGACGACCATGTGCTGCTCAACCATTCGGTCATCACCAAGTTCGGCTTCAAAGTTGGCAGCGTGTTCCTGTCGTTCAACAAGCCCTGAAGACCATGCCGCTGAACCCGCGCATCACTGGCTGGAAGGAACGGCGCGTCTGGGTGATCGGCGCGTCCACCGGCATCGGCCGCGCCACGGCCATCGCGCTGCTGCAGCACGGCGCGCGGGTAGCGGTGTCGGCGCGCAATGTGCAGGCGCTGCAACAGATCGACGGCGCCCTGCCCCTGCCGCTGGACGTGACCGATGCGCAGGCCCTGCGCGACGCCCTGCAAAGTCTGCAGCGCGACTGGGGCGGCCTCGATCTGCTGCTTTACTGCGCCGGAACCTACCGCCCCATGCGCGCCACCGAGTTCGATCTGGCCAGCGCCTTGCAGCATGACGATGTGAACTACCGCGGCGCACTGCACGCCCTCGATGCGGCGCTGCCGGTGTTCAACGCCCAAGGCGCTGGCCATATCGCCCTGGTCAGCAGCGTGGCGGGTTTGGGCGGGCTGCCGCAGGCGCTGGCCTACGGCCCAACCAAGGCCGCGCTGATCAATCTCGCCGAAACGCTTTACCTCGACCTGCACCCGCTGGGCATCGGCGTGCATGTGATCAACCCCGGCTTTGTGGAAACGCCGCTCACCGCGCAAAACACCTTTGCCATGCCCGCGCTCATCACCCCGGAGCAGGCGGCCGACGCTATCCTCGCCGGGCTGGAGGCGGGCCACTTCGACATCCACTTCCCGCGCCGCTTCACCCTGTGGCTCAAGCTGCTGCGGCTGCTACCGCGCGGGCTTTATTTCCGCATCGTCAGCCGGTTCACCGGGCTTTGAACGCAGCGGTTGGCGCGATACGCCGCCATGCTCCCGTCTGTATGAAAACACTCATGGCCATAGGGTGAAGACTGGTTAAGGTTGTGTCCGAAAGCAACGGCCACGCCCCCTTCGGGCGATGACCCAACCCGAGGAGACCTTGATGGATCGCACCCTGCATCGTCGCGAGTGGCTGACACTGGCCGCCGCGAGCACCGCGGCACTGATTGCGCGCCCGGCGTGGGCCGTGGTCGCAGCGCAGGCCGAAGCCCCGCTGCAAAGCTTCACCGGACCTGGCGCCAATTCGTTCTGGAACAGTGTGGGGCCGTATGTGACCTACCCGCAGAAGTCGCCGCTGCTGCGCCTGACCGACCGCCCGATTCAGCTCGAAACGCCGCGCGCCTATTTCCGCAGCGCCATCACGCCCAACGAGGCGTTCTATGTGCGCTATCACTTGCCCGACATTCCCAACGCGAT
>NZ_JBYCKI010000292.1:0-10126 GCF_057473305.1 Thiomonas sp. TH-17 | reverse complement strand
CCGGGAATTTCATGATGTGAACGAACCCTCTGAAAAATTCAAATCTGGAGAGATCGGTTGCGAGTGCGTGTGGAGTATTTCAGCAGCCTGCTAAGCGCAGAATCTCCAGCTCTTCAGGAGATATGCCCTCAATGAACCACCGGTACTCATCGTCCCATTTTTCTTTATCAATCTTTGGAATAAAATACCCCTTGAACACCCCTTTTGCGGCAACAAGAAGATACTCTTTAAGCTTCGGAACGCCGCCCGTAAGTAATGCGGATGCCATCTTTACACCAGAGGCAGTAGACATCTTGATGGCTATTGTTTTAAGCGATTCCTCACCAAAAACACTATCTAAAAGCAGCTTCCCACGATAAAGCTCAATATCGCTGATCGAGCACTGAAAGAATCCTCCATCCGCAAGAAGTAGATTAGCCAAACGAAGCCGATCACTCATCAGTGCAAGCCAGCTTGAATGGCTATATCTATCCTTATAAGCAAACCCGTCACTCCCCGTATTGTAAGGCGGGTCGATGTAAATACACTTTGCTTCACCTGTGTAGCGGGTTTGCAAGATATTTAAGGCGTGAAAATTATCGCTGTGAATCAACAAGCCATCCGCGGTCTTATCCAAGTCCGGTGCTTGCTTTAGCAGGCTGGCTTTAAACTCTGCTGAAAAAAAACTGGTATACACCATTCGATACGGCGCAGCTTTCAAATCCTCCATCGTCCCCGGCGCGTCGCCATCCCAAACGCCCAGCTGTTTCCACCGCGCCCATTGCTGCGGGTTCGCTACCACTTCCGGCCACAGCGCTTCCGGTACCCGATCCAGCGTGATGCAGTAGTGACTGGAGACAACGAACTTCTTTTTCAGCCACAGCTTCTTCTGGAAGTCTTCCAACTGGGCCAAGAACGTGATCAGTTCCAGCGCAATGCTGCGCAGGCATTGAATCATGCGCAGGTTCTTTTCGATGTCCGCGAACGCGCCGGCGTTCTGCACATCATCCAGATGCATGACATCGTTCTTGATGTAGAAATCCAACTCACTGCGCAGGAAACGACCCAGATCTTTGTGGATGAAGTAGTCCGCCGAGTTCTTGGTGGTGTAGGTGGTCAGGTGCTTTTCCAGCAGGGTGCGCTGCGGGTTTTTCTCGGTGGGTGCGCGGGTGCTTAAGTTAAGCCAGCGGGCCTTGACGGCAGCATCCGCCAGCACGCCCTCTACGGCCTTGGTGACCAGCGCTTCCTGCTTGGTGCCTTTGGGCTGGGCGGCGTACTCGAAGCGGATGATCAACTCCTGATGGCCGTCACTGCCAGGAGCTTCCTCCACGGGCACCAGTTGTTCTTCGAACTCGTCGCCGTTTTCATCCACGCGGGTAACGGTTTTGGCCGCTACCAGGGCAAATCGACGTTCCTTGTCGTTGTCCTTGCGGTTGTCTTTGGCGGTGTCGGCGGCGGCGAGGCGGAAATGCACCGTGCGACCGTCTTCGAGCTTGAAGCTGTAATTGCTGAAGTTCTCGCCGCTCTTGGTGTAGTACTGATCCTTGTTGGCCCAGTGCAGCATCACCTCTTCGCCCGCGTAGGGGATGGCGTAGGTGTCGCCCTTGTAACGGCGCTGGCTGATGAAGTCGCCTTGCTCGTAGTAGCGGGAGAAAAAGGCCAGCAGGTGCGAGAACACTGCGTTCTCGTGTTCGCTGCTGCCTGCTGCTGTCTCTTTCAGCTTGGCGCGTAGTTCCTGCACCTTGGGCACGGCATCGGGGCTGACACCCAAGGCTTGGGCGTTCTTCTCTGCCTCTTGCAACTCAGCTTGCAATTGCACGGCGCTGGCGGCGCTCCCTGCGGAGAGGGCTGCCTGAACCTTCTCAGCCAGCCGGTTTTGCAGGTAGTCGTTGATCTCGCCCGCGCGGGCGTTGAGGATGCGGTAGATGCCGAAGTCCAGTTCCGGGCGGTCGATCTGGAAGATCTCGCGCAGCTTGGCGACGAGCTCCTGGAATTTGGGATTCTGTTTGTTGGTCATGGTTTGCCCTGATCTCGGGATTTCTAATTCTTTGAAGGATTTGCGTTTCAGGTGACCTGCCAGCGCACGCTGAACAGGGTCTCGTTGCTTGTTTTTTCTTGCAGGCGCTGCTGCAGCGAGGCAATCAGCTCGTCGCGCTTGGCGATGATCTCGTCTTCGACAGCGAAAATTTCCTGCCGCAGGCGGCGCTGCTTGCGCTCCAGCTCAGACAGTTCGCGCTGGATGCCATCCTGCTCCTGCAAGGTGGCGGCCTTGCGGGCGTCGCGCTTCAACTGGGCGATGCGCGCCTTGGTGTTCTTCAGTGCGTCCTCTGCGGCCAGCAGCTTGTCGTCGGCCCAGCGTTCCAGCTTGTCGCGTTCTTCATTGAAAAGTCGCTGGTTGGCTTCCAGCACCTGAGCAATGGTGGCGGTGACCGCGCGCTGGCTGTTGGCCAGCAGGGCCTCGGGCACAGCGGTGCTCAGAGGAGTGGGCTTGCCAGCTGCTGGAATGGTCATCAGCCTTTCGCACGTTTCCTGATCCAGCACCTGACCATCGTCGGTAAGGCCGGAGAACAGCAGCGCCTCGGTGGTCTCGAAGGCGGTGACTTCCAGCCGGGCCAGCGTCAGCCAGCCGGACATACCGCGCAGTCTCTCGATGACGGAGACGCGCGCGCCGTGTTTGCCGTAGTCGAGCTTCAATGTGGCGACGGGCGTGGCCGCGTTCAGGCTGGCATCAATGCTCCATTCCCCCAGCGGGTGGCTGAGGCGGTAGGCGTGCGCCAGCATGTCCGGCTGCGCCGCACCACGAATGAGCTGGTAGCGACCTGTGGCAATTCCAGTTGGCGGCGTGCTCAGAGAGAACGCGTAGGACTGCTCGTCGAAGCGCGCGCGGCCGTCCAATGCAAAGCAGGTGACACCCCAGAACCAGCGCCCCAGCTTGTCGAGCCGCGCTTCGGCGTCTTGAAGACGCAGTTTGAGGCGGTCGTGAACGTCCTCATCGAAGTTCTCCAGCAGTTGGGATTGGGTGTCTTTGATGCGGTCGGCGATAACTTCTTCCAGCTCGGCTTGCAGGGCGTTGAAAGCGGCTTCGATCTGGTCGGGCTGGCGACAGGTGTCGTAGATCTGGAGGATGCGTTTCTCGAAGTCGAGGCCGCTTTCAATGCGACCCAGCACTTCATCGCTTGCACCGAACACGCCGGAGAACAGGTTGAATTTTTCGGTGAGCAGTTCCAGCACACGCTGGTCGGCCTGGTTGCGGGTGTTCAAGAAGTTGATGACCACCACGTCGTAGCGTTGGCCGTAACGGTGGCAGCGGCCAATGCGCTGTTCGACTCGCTGCGGGTTCCACGGCAGGTCGTAATTGATACTCAGCGCGCAGAACTGCAGGTTGACACCTTCGGCAGCCGCTTCAGTGGCGATCATGATTTCCGCGCCGGTGCCGTCGTCCTTGCGGAAGTAGTCGATCAGCGCGGTGCGGCGATCCACCTGCGGCGAGCCGGTGACGCGATCCGTGCCTTTGTACTCTTCCAGCCAACGCTGGTAGATGGCGGTGGAGTCTTCATGATTGTTGGTGCCGCTGAACAGCACCAGCTTGCCCGCGTGGCCGTTGGCGGAGAGAAAGCGGTGCAGGTACTCCTGCGTGCGCTTGGACTCTGTGAAGATGATGGCTTTGCGCGGCGCGCGCAGCTCGGCCATTTTGCTGAAGCCCAAGCCGAGCGCCTTCAGTAGCGCCTGCGCCTTGGTGTCGGTTTGCAGCGCTTGCGCGGCATCGACGAACGCGGTCAGCTCCGCGATCTCGGCGCTGATGGCAGCGCGGACGGCATGCGCGTCTTTTGCAGCGCCCGTCTTATCGTCTTCCGCTGGCGCGGGCGTACGGGCTTCGGCGTCTTCGTCGGCCTCGCTGGCTTCCTCTTCCAGAAAGTCCTGCTCCAGGTCGTCCTCGGCAATGAGTTGTTCGACCAATTGGCTGCCGTCGTCTTCTGTTATGTCTGCCGTGAGCAAGCCCTGCAGGCGCTCGCGGATGGTGACCAACGTGGCAGCGACGGCGTGCGAACTGGAGGCCAGCAGCTTGCGCAAGATGAGTGCCGTGAGATGGCGTTGCTGCTTAGGCAGAGCGTAGGAGTCTTCCTTTTGCAGAAAGGCCGAGATGCGCTCATACAGCGCCTGCTCGTCGTCCGTGGGATTGAACGGCTGGGTGAGCGCCTTGCGCTCGGTGTATTTGATGTACTCCAGCACGTCGCGGCGCAGTGTGCGTTTGGCGAAACTGGCAAGACGCTCGCGCAATTCATCAAGACCCGTCCCGCTGTTCATGAACTGCTTGCGGAAGGCCGTCTCATCGCCGAACATGTGCTCGTCGATCAGTGTGGACAGGCCGTACAGCTCCATCAGCGAGTTCTGCAGCGGCGTGGCGGTGAGCAGCAGCTTCTTGCGGCCCTGCAGTGCGCGCTTGAGCGCCTGCCCGGTGCGATTGCTGGCACGGTGCGCATTGCGCAGCTTGTGCGCTTCGTCGATGACCACCACATCCCAAGGCACGGCGCGCAGCTCGGCTTCCAGCTTGGCAGCAAACTGGTAGGACATGATGACGACCGCCTTGCCAACCTGCCGTTGCAGGGTGGCGAGCATGTCGCCAGCAGACTGCTTGCGCAGAGAAACGGCATCCACCACGGTGGTGGGCACGGCGAACTTGTCATGCAGCTCCTGCGCCCATTGCTTGCGCAAGCTGGCCGGGCAGATGACCAGCAGCCGACGACGGCGCTCGGCCCAGTACTGGCAGACCACCAGCGAGGCTTCGATGGTCTTTCCCAGACCCACCTCATCGGCCAGAAGCACGCCTTCCTGCAACGGGTTCCGAAGGGCAAACAGCGCTGCCTCGATCTGATGCGGATTCAGGTCGACAGTAGCGTCAAACAGCGATTGGGAGAGGCGATCTACGCCATCGGCAGCGTGCCGCCGCGTCAGCTCGTGTGCGTAGTACTTGGCGTGGTAGGCGGAAATCAACCGGCTTACCTCTCTCCGTTCTTGGATTGGGCTGCGATCCAAGCTTCGATGCCTGTCCGTTCAAAGCGCCACGTTCCGCCGACCTTGAAGGCCGAGATCCTTTTGGTTGCGGCCAGCTTGCAAATCGTCCTTTTGGCGATTTTCAAGTAATCAGCAACCTGCTTTCGGGTAAGGATCTTGCCCTTACTGCTGCTTGTAGACATCGTGCCAGTTCGATCAGATCAAAGCGCAGCAGAATAGTGCAAAATTTTCACGAAGAAACCGCCCATCTGCTCATCCCATCCCTTTGGAGTGACGGCCGCAGTGATTTCATCATCAAGTGAACCCACGCTCGCCAGCGTGCGCGCGATGACCGCGTCCACACGCTCGTCATCGATGCTTCGCGGCGCCCCGAGCGCGGGGCATCCGGTAACTCGTTGATGCGCTGCGCCACGAAACGTCCTCGCCATTTCTACACCGTCTGCTCGCTGACGCGCCCCCGCAGGGCCAGCGCCTGCGCCGCTGTGTCAGCGCCACGAGTTCCCCTGCGTTCCGCCTCGGTCAACACCAAGGGCACTTTCGGTCTTCCGCTCATCTCAGCCTCCCCGTGGGAACACGATACACCGTGCACTCCGAAAAGCGGAAGTACTTCAATGAACTTCTAACTCACCACACTAGGCGAACTTTTCAATTGGACGCTCGAGTTGTTGGCGCAGTCTGAACACCTGCGCCGGCCGATGCGCTCCGGCAGCGCGCATCTTCCCTTCAACCGGTTCGACCAGCTCACGCTCATCCAGCTTTCTTCTAAAACTCGACTTATCCAGGCGATGCCCGAGCAGCGCCTCGCAAAGTTGCTGTAGCTCAGTCAGGGTGAAGTCCTCCGGCACGAACCCCATAGGCAGATCCATCGCTTCCACGTCCTTGCGCATCGCTTGGACCGCCTGACCAATCAACTGCGCATGATCGAACGCGAGCTGACCGTCTTCAGCGCCATCCTCTGCCGCCACCCACCGCAGTGACTCCAGCCGCTTTCCTGGCTCCGGTGCGAAGGCTTCCGTGGGCACCAGCGCTCGGTACACCACACTGAGCGCCCACGGCGCCCGCGGATCACGCTTGGCGCTGCCCACTGCGCACAGCTGCCGCACATGCGGCAGATGCACACCCAGCCGCTCCTGCGCCACCCGCTGCACAGCATCCTCCAGGGTCTTGTCCAGGTCGATGCGCAGCACCCCGCCCGGCAGTGCCCAGCGCCCGGCATAGGGTGCCTGCTGTCGCTTGCCCTGCATCACCACCAGCTTGTCATCCAGAATGGACAGAATGACCAGTTCCACCCGCACGAAGGGCATGGGGTGCACGGGCGGACGGGTGGGTGTTGTAGGGGTTTTGGCCATGATCCTCTCCTGTTCGTTGCATTATGCACCGAAGTCTGCGATACTTCGTTGCATTGAACAACGAAGTGAATGAAAGGACTCTGACATGCAATACGACCTGATTGGTGACATCCACGGTTATGCCGACAAGCTCGAAGGCCTGCTCCAGTTCATGGGCTACGTCCCACAGGGCCGGAGCTACCGGGCGCCGCAAGGCCACCAGGCGGTGTTCCTGGGGGATCTGATCGACCGCGGTCCAGCGCAGTTGCGCGTGGTGGAGATCGTGCGTGACATGGTGGAGCAGGGACAAGCGCTGTGCGTGATGGGGAACCACGAGTTCAACGCCATCGGGTATCTGGTTGAGGATCCAAATGTTCCAGGGGAATGCCTGCGGGCCAACCGGCTGGACAGCCCGAAGGCGCGCAAGAACCGGGAGCAGCACGCCGAGTTCCTCGCGCAGGTGGGCGAAGGCTCGGCGCAGCACTGGGAGATCGTTCACTGGTTCCGGTCCTTGCCGCTGTTTTTGGACCTGGGCGGCATCCGTGCGGTGCACGCCAGCTGGGATATCCCATCCGTCGACCTGCTGGCGCAGCACTACTGGGATGCCGAGGGCAAGGCGATGTCGGAATCTTTCCTGTTCCGCAGTTACGTCAAGGGCTCACCACTGGAGAGCGCCCGCAAGCGCCTGAGTTGTGGACTGGAGTGGGACCTGCCCGAGGGGCAGCACATCGTCGACAAGGCGGGGCACTCCCATGGAGAAGTGCGTATTGCCGACTGGCGTCATGGTGCAGAGCGGCTGCGTGACGTCGCACTGGTGCCCAGTGGTCAGGAGGACTTCGTTCCGGACATTGCACTCCCGGCGGAAGTGGCGCTGAACCGCATCGACGGCGCACCGGTGTTCATCGGTCACCACTGGTTCAACGGTCAGCCGGTGCTCGAAAGTCCGAAGCTGGCCTGCCTGGACTGGTCGGCGGCGAAGGACGGGCCGTTGGTGGGGTACCGCTGGGCGGGCGAGGATGAATTGCGCAACGAGAACCTGGTATGGATCGGCTAGCACTGAACAAGCCCACGCCTGCATGCCAGACGAGGGGATGAACATGGCCATGGCGATTGCGGACCTGCGCGCAGATCTGGAGCAGTGTCTGAGGGTGCGACCGATCGCTGCGGTGTTGCTGGATGCTGGCTTTGAACCGGCGCGCGGCACACCGTCCGGCGACACGTCGCCGGATGCATTGATCTGGTTCGGGGAATATTGCGGTTGGACGCTGAAGATCCTGGCCGGGGTGGACTGGTTCGGGCAATGGAAGCTGGTGGGCACCTCGGTGTCCCAGCGCGAGGCGATGTGGAACGAGCGGCTGGTGCTTGAGGATGCGCCACAAGGGGCGGTGGTGGAGATGCTGATCAAGCTCTGGCAATCGGCATTCCGTGATGCGCCCTGCCCCGATGCGTTCCGCCTCGGGCGGGTCTATCGCGAATGGAACGCTGTCCGTCGCAAGCTCAATCCAGGGATGCCACATTTGGATGTGGATGGGCGGATGCTTCGGATGGTGGTCAACCGGCTGCGCGCGGCCGTCGAAACGGGTGAACTTCCGGATGACGCGAAGCTGCACATCGCACAGATCAGCAATCAGGTACTGCTCAGGGTTGAGGCGGTGGAGTGGATGTGCCCAGCCCGAGGATGTTGGGCCGGCATGGCGGAGGTGAGGCTGGTCGGGTTTTTGCAAGCGGTGCCGCTGCGGTTCGCCCACGGCACGGCTCGGATCGAACGCGTTGGCGCGATGCTGATGATCGGTCCGACCGCAGTCGCCACATCGTGGGCCACGTAATGAAACATGATGCATTGGTTAGCATCAGCTTGTCGTCAGCCTAGAGTTGAGGGTCGAGCGTGTTTGCCTTGCACCGAGTGGCCCAGCTCCATGGTCACCAGATCTACCACGGCGCCCTGATGCGGCTGGGTTCTCGGTTGCGGTGAACGGGGTGCCCATCCAAGTGGCGGGCGAATGCCCAAAGCATGCTACGTTTGGTTCCGCCCAGAAATGAGTTCTTTCGATTGACTTTGCACTTTTTTGTGCGCCCCACAAAATGCTCAGAGGGTAGTAATCATGCCACTGCAAAATCGCGTCGATCCTTGGGGCCGGTTGATCTACACCAGTGCGCGTGGCGCATGGCTCGGCAATCGCGGCATCCTGCACAACGAAAAAAAGGAAATCGTTGCACCTTGGCGTCATAAAGCGTGGGTCACATGCATGCTTGAATACAAAGGAATCAAGCGCGAGATTTTCAGTCCAGGGCAATATTCCGAACTCTTCCTACTAGACGAGGCGACTGCGCTCTCCGCGGGACATCGGCCCTGTGCGCAGTGTCGTAGACCGCGCTACCGCGAGTTCAAGGAGACGTGGGTAAATGCCAATATGCCGACATACGCTCCATCGGCTGTATCCATCGGGCAGATCGACCAGCAGATTCACAGCGAACGGGCCATCCCCGGTGGCGGGAAGGTGACCCACAATGCCGAGTTCCAATCACTTCCATCTGGCACGTTTGTGGAGATCGACGGCAACGCCTATTTGCTGTGGGAGGGACGACTCAGGAAATGGACACCTGCGGGCTATATAGACAGTCGCCAGTTGCCCGCACCAGAAGCTTCCATGAAGGTGCTGACCCCGGCTTCCATCGTGCGGATGCTGGCCGCAGGATTCACGCCTCAGGTGCATGATGCTGCTCGCGGACCCTGACCTCCAACGGTAATTGTTGATTTCCACTCAATTTTTGACCGACGTCTGCGCCTGGTCGACCGCGGCCGTTCTGGAGTGTTGCCGACGACCGAAATGAGCCAACTCTCGGAGGACTGCCGACGGGTCGCTGAACCGCGAACCGAGAGACGAAGGCGAAGCGTCATGCGAGCTCCGCAATGATGGGCATGGCTCATGACACCGACTTGTCGGTGGACTGGCTCAGTCCGCAGGCAGCGAAAACAGTTCAAACGACAACGTCCGCCCGCATCTCCCCGCCGATACACTGGTCTGCATGAAAACCGCCTTCTATGATCGTCTCGGCCTCGGCGAGCGAGGTGCTGTGCATCGGGGAGATTCCCGATCCTGTGCCCGCTCCCGGTGAGGTTCGCGTGCGCGTCGAGTGGTCCGGGGTCAATCCCTCGGACGTCAAATCGCGTCTGGGTCTGCGCAGTGGCACGATGCCGTTCGCGCGGGTCATTCCCCATAGCGATGGCATGGGCGTCATCGACGCCGTCGGCGATGGGGTGGACACTTCCCGCCTCGGCCAGCGCGTGTGGACATGGAATGCCGCGTGGGGACGCCCGCACGGCACTGCCTGCGAGTACGTCTGCCTGCCCCAGGAGCAGGCCGTTCTACTGCCCGACGGCATTGATGGCGAGGTTGGTGCCTGCCTGGGGATTCCCGCGCTCACGGCACTACACGCCGTGCTGATGGATGGTGCGGTGGCCGGGAAGACCGTGCTGGTGGCCGGCGGTGCCGGTGCGGTGGGCCACTATGCCTAGACACTGCCCGGTGATTTGTGCAAAGTCTGTGCGTAAAATGTGCAAACAGTCTCCTTACATTCGAGAATCTACCCCATGTTCGCCGCAGCATCCGAAGTTCTCGAGTCCACCCGCGAGCCTGGGACTACGCGCTTTTCACCGGCAAATTTCGCGACACTGCTTGATCTCCCGCAGCAAGACTTGGCCCAACTCGCCGGCGTGCACCGGAACACCCTGCGCACGCACCCGGAGTCGCCGAGGCTGCAAGCAGCATTGCGTGATTTGATGCGCGTTTTAGTGGCGGCCATGG
>NZ_JBYCKI010000291.1:0-6858 GCF_057473305.1 Thiomonas sp. TH-17 | reverse complement strand
TTCACTGAGTTTGTCTGATCGCATGAAGCCTCCGAAAAAACTCAAGCTTCACTCAGCACAGACTCATTGAAAAGATGGGTTCGGCGGACGCTTACGTTGGTGTTGGTGTAGTCGTACATGGTCATTCTCCGAGGCGTCGGTCGCTGACGCCGTAAATTGGTCTTTTGGAACCGGGATCGACCGCGTGCAGCGGGATCTCGGAGGATTGGTTGGGGTCGATCGGCTCAAGCGCGGCGTCGAAGGCATCACCGGGGCGAGTGCCCAAGACCTTCTCGCTGTCGTGCTGGCGCATAACCGCTGCGATCTTGCGGACGCGGGTCTTCTTCGACCGGATTGCCGCTTCGACGATGTCTTCGATTTCCTGCTTGACCTCGCGTCGCTGGGCCGCCGTGGGGTCGTCTCCAAAGCGCTTGCGTGCGCTGGCCATGACACGCATGTGCGCAATCCTGGAGAGGCCCCGCGCGTAGTCGACATCCACAGCAGAGACACGGATGAATTCGTCGCCGTGTGGATCGAAGACATCGATGTAGCCGACGTCGTGGTCATACGCGCGAATCTTCAGGCGCAGGTTGTCTCCCGTGCGGCGCCGCATCGCATTAATCTGCTCCGAGTTGTACCGGAGGCTGTCGTATTCGATGCCGTAATGAAACGCCGTGCGTGTCGCTTCGATGCCGACCATGGTGTCCAGCTCGGCGGGGTAAGCCGGAAGTTCGATCGTCCGCTTGGTTGCTTCCTCCTGCCAGACCTGCAGCGGCGTCTTGCCATCCAGGCCGCGGTGTGGCGTCACGTGGTAGATGTCGACAATCCACTTCACCAGAAGCCGCGTAAAAGTCTTGAGGTCGAGGGCGGCGAGTTTCTCGGATGGATAATCGCCGCGCTCCTCCGGGTTGGAGAACAACGTCCCGGGGAGCTGGTGAACCAGCGCTCTTGCAGACGTTCCAATGAATCGTTCGATCCCTCCCTTATGCATCGGTTTCCCGGGTTCGCAGTAAAGCAACTCGATACAGAACACCATGCAGACCGCCTCCAGCGCACCGGCGTGCTCCTCCATGCCGTTGTCGAGCGCCAGCGTCTCGAAGAATCCATATACCGGCCAATCGTTGCGAAGGTCCTTGTAATTGGCGAGCAGTTCATCCTTGGGTTTGATCGCCATGCGCAGGCAGTACAGAACCGAGCTGGCCGATGGCGCGTGAAAACTTACATAGAAGCCAGCGATCATGCGACTCTTGCGGTCGATCGCAAGGGTCAGCCATGGGCGCCCCAGCACCATCTTGGTTTCGCTGCAGATCAGGTTGATGTCGATTGGTGTGTGGTCCAACTCGATACGCTCGAGGACACGGCTTACCTGGACCCCTTGCATCGACTGCCGCAACTCACGCTCCGTGACCTTTTTGCCATGGCGGGCTGTTTGGACGATCTCGTAGTAGAGCGTCCGCATCCAACGGTAGATCGTGGCCGTGCTCGGCTTTGTGATCTTCGCCTCGGCCTCTCTCGCCGTGTTGATCTTGTCGATCTTGGCGTGCACCTTGTCCACGACTTCCTTAATCGGTCGCTTTTGCGAGTTGAGGTAGACCTCGCAGACGGCGTCTTCGAGCACCCTGACCTGCTCGTCTGTCTTACGACAGACCCCGCCTCGGCGCAGATCGACCAGCTTGATCGTTGACTTCGTGGTGGCAAAGCGTTTCCACCACCGCCAGACTGTGCTGGCTGAAGGTGGATGCGCGTCGCCTAGGGCCGCAGCCACTGAGACGATACGTTCGCTCAGCTTCGCAGGAGAAGAGTTGAGCAGCTTGTTTCCGTCATCCAGGATCTGCTGTGCGCCACGAATGTAGGCGAGCTTGCGAATGACAGTGGCTTGGGCCTTTTCGGACAGCGCTCGCAGGTCCTTCGGACTGGCTAACGCGAAGTCCTGCCCGACCAAACCAAGGGACTTTTCATCGATCTCCCACGTGTGGTCGGACAGTCGTGAGAAGACCTCACCATCCTTGAGGGAGACCTGCTCGCCGTCTTCTGATTCGAAGACGAGCTTTCCAGTCGCCTTTCGGCGGATGAGTTCCCAACGAACCGACTTCTCGTAGAAGGCGAGCCCTTTCTTAAAGCGAAAACGCACCATGATGATTCTCCTTATTGCATTGGGTCCAGACGCGCGATGTCGGCGTCAAGGGTTGCTCCAGATGGGTTTGAAAAATGCCGGCAGCAATCAGCCTCAAGACCTGGGCTTCGCTGCCGACGCGGTGAACGAGCTCATCGAGCTCAAAGTTGGTTGACTCCTCCCGCAACGCCTCGATCAGCTGGTCGAGCCCTGCGGGCTTACCCACAGGCCGGTTGACGGCGTGGAGGTTTTTGAGGTTGTTAAAGAGCGGTGCGCGACGGATGTGTCGCTGGGTCCAGATGCGAAATTGCCGCTGCTGTTCATCGAAGCGCAAAGCCACTCGCAGCAACTTGTCCTTGACACGGTCGTGCGCCAGCTTCTCCTCAGGCTTGACCTCGACGAAGAACTCCTCGCCGTTCACAAGCACGACCTGGAAGTCCGGGTAATAGCTTCGGGCCTTCTGTTCAGCGTCGTAGTAGGTCTCCCGTGAGGGCTGTTCCTGGTAGAGGAGCACCAAGGGGTGGTACTCGAGATGCAGGATGGCGTCGCGCTCCAGAAGCGACTGGTAATGCACCATGTGGCCCATCTTCCGACTGGGAAACTTGCCGCGGAATCCGCCGCCGCTACGGGTGACGATGTTTCTTACGCGTTGCATGTCAGCGCCTCCAAGTCCAATGAAGGGGCGCTCTGCGGAATCTCGGCTGAGACTGCCAGTTGCTCTGCGCAGGGGAGTCTTCGGACATCAAGTCCGACACGCTCTCGGAATTTGCGGCGAAACGAGGCCTGCGCCGCGCAGGTTTGGGCGAACGAATCCATCATGGGTCTCCATGAGTTCAGGGAGTTCACTCTTGAGTGAACTGACGTTGACCCGGGACTGTTCGGTGCCTATGCTTGCGTTGCGATCCGCTGAGTGACACCGCTCGGCTCCGGGGTGGCAGGTCCTTCGGGACCTGCCGCTTTGGTTTTGCTCTACATGACAACCTCCCTCACTCTCTTGCGCAGCGCCGACACAAAGCGCGATGGCAGCTGAAACGCATACACGCGCAGGTCGGTGATCAACAGTCTCACCTCGCTGGGCAACTCTTCATCTGGCCGCTCAGACCCGCGACCTAAGACGGCGCTCGCGACAAACCGGTCTGTCTCGCTCATGCTCAACTCCAACACCCTCGCAAGACGCACGGCTGTGCGCCTCGGCGGCGGCAGCCGCTTGCTGTTCTCAATCTCCGACAGATAGCCGGTCGACAGTCCTGCTCTTGCCGCGACTTCGCCTTGGGTCAAACCAAGCGCAGCCCGCCGGTCGAAAAGCATCTGCCCGAACCCGGCGGCAAAGTCGTTGGGAGCCTGCTCGTCACCACCTTCGCTACGATTCATTTTTGAGCGCCTTTGAGATCCATCGATTGCCGTTGTCATACCCAACATTCTTCAACTCGAACGGCGAATTGACCTAGGCAAAAAGGCCATCGAATTTCTTGTCGTTTTTGCACACGAGAGCGCCTTGCGATGGCTACACCACATCCCTCGCCAGCCGATGGACACCCTGACTCGATAGCGGACTTAAGGCTGCGCGTTGTCCTGAATCACTTCAAGCGATTGCTGCTTGGCATCGACCATGTGCCTGGCGCTGGCCAGGGCTTTGCTCTCTTCGAAGCCATGGAGGAGATCGACCCGGTACTGGTCCGCAAGGCACACGTTGACGACCCTGACCCGCGCCGGGGATCCAAAGTTGGGATGAAGGCTAGCCAGCGATCGTGGGACTCATGGTTTGAGAAGTCGCAGGTGCGACCGAAGTCAGGCCACATCGCCGCGCTCGATGAAGTCGCCAAGGAATTTCCCCGATGGTTTCGTCCCAGGGACGGGCTTCAAATGCGCCTCCCCGCGGGCTTTTATGAGGACCTGTACGAGCGTGGCCTGCTGACGACGATGCTCACTGACCTCAACCCAAGGCGGTCGCGGCAGAACTTGCGCTCTCGCGCAGAGAGCTATCAGCCAAAGTCCGCATGGCACCTGCACCTCGATGCGCTTGAGGTGCTCAACTTCGCGGCCACGATCCGCGACATTGATGCGGACGAAGTCGTCAATATCGCTGGCGCGCGCATCTTCGACGTGCTCTACAGCTTATGGGGCGACCTTACCCACCCAGCGATCCTTGACTCCATCTACGTACAACTGCGCTCCGACGCGCAAACACGCTGGGATGCGAAGTCCGACGATGACAAGGATGAGGATCTTGCTGGCCCCCTGCTGGGATTGATGGACACACCTGAGAGGGAACTTTTTGGTCGGCTCTCCCGGACGCCCAATTTCGCCCTTCTAGGGCGCGCGTCGGATGTCACGCCGGGGCGTATCTACAGGATGCTTTTCGGAATCGCCAGCGACACGGAGTTCCTACGTGACGGAGCGCTCAATGCCTGGGCTCTCGACCTGGCGACCGCTGGCGCTACCGGCGTGGCATTGTTCTACGCCGGAAGTCCATACCTGAAGCCCATTCCCGAGCAAGTCGTCATCAATGCGATCGACTCGCTGATGATGGGCTTACATGTCGATGGGGTTGCCGCAGAGCACCGGGCAAACCTCTGGGGCGGACCACTCGAAGATGTCCTCCAAGCCGCCATGAAGGAGGTTGGTGCGGTCTGGACGCAAGCTGGCACCGCAAACTTGCTCGCTGCGCGGCGCGCGTACGAAGATGAAATGCGCGAACTCGGCGTCCGGGTCACGGACATTTACAAGATCAAGCAGCGCAAGTCTCTCCGCAAGGACGGAGCACTCTCACAAGCCACCAGGCCCCATCCAACGGCGACCGGACGACTTGAAGAGTGAAAGCGAGCAACTACTCTCGCGGGGAGCTGGGCGTTTCTGAAAGAGCGACTTTTACTTTG
Source organism: Thiomonas sp. TH-17 (assembly GCF_057473305.1). Classification (NCBI taxonomy): domain Bacteria; kingdom Pseudomonadati; phylum Pseudomonadota; class Betaproteobacteria; order Burkholderiales; genus Thiomonas; species Thiomonas sp. TH-17. The sequence goes on along the minus strand of NZ_JBYCKI010000291.1, from coordinate 1,890 downwards.
GCTTGCGTAGGAGACACCCGTGTCAGACGCAGCAACGAAGAGTGAGGACCAAGTCCAGGTGGTCGAAGAGGTCGTTGTCCTGAATCCGGCTGGCAAGCTACAGCTGACGCTTGAACAAAAGCTCGCATTGTTCGAGCCAGCCAAGCACGGCGGTGAGTTCATGTCGGTTTCGCCGGTCGGCCGCGAACAGCTCGCCGGCTAAGCCCCGGGGTCTTTTGCGCGACAGATGTGGCAGTTTTTCAAGCTCTCGTGTGTTGGCGCCGAGCCTTCGCCGCATGGGCCGCGCAGCGGACATCACGCCCGGTCGCATCTACAGAATGCTGTTCGCCATCGGATGTGACACGGCGTTTTTGCAAGAAGACGCGGTTCTCGCCTGGGCTCTCCAACTAGCTACTCCGGGGGTGGCGGGCGTGGCCTTGTTCTACGCGGAAAGTCCGTACTTGAAATCGCCGAACAAGCAGCCGGTCATCAACGCCATCGACTTGCTGATGATGGGTTTGCAGATCGATGGCATCGCTGGCGAGCACCGAGCCAACCTCTTGGGCGGAGAGATCGATGAAGTTCTCCACATCGCGTGCAAGAGGTTTGTGCCGACTCGGACGAAGCCGGAACAGCGAATCTGCCTAAAGGTCGGTGCGCCTATGAGGGGAGACGAGCAAATTGGGGGGCAACGTCACCGACCTCTATAAGATGAAGCAGCGCCTTACACTGACATGAGCAGACCCAGTTGCGGGCAAACCTCCGCGACGAGGCGGCTGCTTCGTTCCTGAACGGCAGAGGGTGATGCCACCGCCCAATTCAAGCGTTCGTGCAGAAAGAGAGCCGCAATGTCCGCCACCACGTTCTTGGCCGTTGTCGAAATTGCACAGGAAGACCGCGTGCGCTGCAGCGCAGTGGGCTGTGGCCACTCCGTCTACAAACGTGTTCACTTGGTTCGCATCGACGGGCAAACGCGCGTCTACGGAGCCGATTGCTTCTCCAGGCTCTTCGGACACACAGCTATCGGGCGGTCCAATCCAAGATATGGCGGTCTTGATGGCCGTGCGCTCACCGCAGAGGAACGTGAGTTGCTCAAGTCCAATACGGAACGACTGATTGACATGTTCGAACGCGAACATCAAGCCGAACTGGCGCACGCAGATGCGCGGCGGTCGGAGGCTGCCGAACCGACATCAGATTTCCAGAACAGCCGCCGTCCACAAGGTTCCCTCTTTGGGGAAGCGGCGAACTCTGTCATCTCTCGCTCAGCGGCAGAAGCAGTTGCTCGCGAGCGGCTTGGCCGACGTTATCCAAGTGTGAACCTTGACGTGCCGGGGTTCAAGTGGTTGGTGCTCTCGGAAATCGAGACGGTCATCCGAGAGAATGTCGCCTAATCCCACCGTCGGTCTTCCACTTACGCTCTAGCCATTGCGAGTGTTCGTCTTGGGTGAAAACCGTCAGGCTCATTTCGACCCATACGTGTTGGCACCGCGCCCAGCGTGAGCCACCCTGCCAATCGTGTGCTGAATTGCTTGCAACCCCTGCCTGGTCAAAGGCGGCATGGACTCTTACCGATACTGCCGGTTCACGGCCCAGTCGGCATATTGCCCTGAGCTGACTCAATATGGCGTCGGCACCAACGACGTACCCGCAAAACGGTCGACGAAAATCATCCCACGAAGCCCGAAGCGATTGACTCCACATAGCGCACAGCATCGTCGGCCCGGCCTGCGCTCACCAACTGCAACAAGGTCTTGTGCCCGAAGGAGGGGATCGGCTCGTTCTTGACGAGGAAGATGGCCCGCTGGCTGTCAGGCTGGACTTCCATGGCCGCCACTAAAACGCGCATCAAATCACGCAATGCTGCTTGCAGCCTCGGCGACTCCGGGTGCGTGCGCAGGGTGTTCCGGT
>NZ_JBYCKI010000290.1:0-21846 GCF_057473305.1 Thiomonas sp. TH-17 | reverse complement strand
GTGTTTTCGGCGCGTTCGGTGTAACGGGCCATCCAGAACAGGTGATCGGCGGTTCGGCTGAGCATGATGCGTTTCTCGGGGCTGAGAGTTTGCGAGGGGCGGGCTACTTTTCGAGCACCCAGGTGTCTTTGGTGCCGCCGCCCTGCGAGGAGTTGACGACCAGCGAGCCTTCAGCCAGCGCCACCCGGGTGAGTCCGCCGGGCACGATGGACACGGTCTTGCCCGACAGCACGAAGGGCCGCAGATCGAGGTGGCGCGGCGCAATGCCCGACTCGACATAGGTGGGACAGGTGGACAGCGCCAGCGTGGGCTGGGCGATGTAGTGCTCTGGATGCGCCTTGATCTTCTCGGCGAAGGCGGCGATCTCGGCCTGGGTGGCGGCCGGGCCGACCAGCATGCCGTAGCCCCCGGCGCCGTGCACCTCCTTGACCACCAGCTCGGGCAGGTGCTCCAGCACATAGGCCAGACTGTCGGGCTCGCGGCACATGCGGGTGGGCACGTTGTGCAGCAGCGGTTTTTCGCCCAGGTAGAACTCGATCATGCGCGGCACATAGGGGTAGATGGACTTGTCGTCGGCCACCCCGGTGCCGATGGCGTTGGCCAGGTTGACGTTGCCCGCGCGGTAGGCGCGCATCAGCCCGGCGCAGCCAATGGCGGATTCGGCGCGGAACACCTGCGGGTCGAGAAAGTCGTCGTCGATGCGGCGGTAGATCACGTCCACCCGTTGCGGGCCCTGGGTGGTGCGCATATAGACGAAGTCGTCCTTGACGAACAGGTCTTGCCCTTCCACCAGTTCAACGCCCATCTGCTGGGCGACAAAGGCGTGCTCAAAATACGCCGAGTTGTACATGCCCGGCGTGAGCACGACCACCGTGGGTTCGCTCACGTTGGCCGGGGCGACGGCGCGCAGTTTCTCCAGCAGCATGTCCGGGTAATGCGCCACAGGCGCGATGCCGTGGCGGGCGAACAGTTCGGGGAACAGCCGCATCATCATGCGGCGGTTTTCCAGCATATAGCTCACGCCGGACGGCACGCGCAGGTTGTCTTCGAGCACGAAGTATTCGCCTTCGCCCTGGGCGTTTTCGGCGCGCACGATGTCGATGCCCGCGATCTGCGCATAGACGTGGTGCGGCAGGTCGATGCCCATCATCTCGGGGCGGAACTGCGCGTTGCCGACCACCTGCTCCTGCGGCACGATGCCAGCCTTGAGGATTTCCTGGTCGTGATACACGTCGTGGATGAAGCGGTTGAGCGCGGTGACGCGCTGCTTCAGCCCGGCTTCCAGATGCTTCCATTCGGCCGCGGGAATGATGCGCGGAATCAGATCGAAGGGAATGAGCCGCTCGGTGCCCGCCTCGTCGCCATACACCGCGAAAGTGATACCCACGCGGCGAAAGATGAGCTCGGCCTCCTCGCGCTTGGCGCTGATGGTGTCGGGCGGCTGCTGCGCCAGCCAGTGGGCGTATTGGGCGTAGTGGGGGCGCACACCGCCGTCTGCGGGGGTCATTTCGTCGTAGAAGCGCATCGTCGTCTCTCGATTGGGCTGTGCAGCAGATTTAGCAAGATACAGGCCAGACCGGCCGGATGGTGTGAAACTTCAGCGAGAAGCCTCGGCGGGCTTCACATTTGCGCTCCAGTAATGCGGCTTCGTAACACGCCAGGCGATGAAGGTGTCGGGCGCGCTGTCGCGCCACAGCAGCGCGCCCTGCTGATCGGTGCGCCAGACGGCAATGCCGCGCTCGGCGTAGCGCGACAGCACGGCGGGGTGGGGGTGGCCGTGCGGATTGCGGTAGCCCGCCTGCACCACGGCGGCGCGCGGCATCACCGTGTCGAGCAGGGCCTCGCTCGACGAGGTCTTGCTGCCGTGATGCGGCGCCAGCAGCACGTCGGCATAGGGCAGCAGCTCGGCGCCCTGCAGGGCGCGCTCCTGCGGCTGATCGACGTCGCCGGTGAGCAGCACCGAGGCACCGCGCGCGGCCACATGCAGCACGCAAGAGCGGGCGTTGTCGCTGTTCGGTGCGTCGCCGGGCAGGGGGCTGACGATGCGGAAGTCCACGCCGTCCCAGCCCCAGTGCTGACCGGCTGCGCAGGGCTGGCGCTGCTGCAGGCCGTAGCGGGCGGCGGCGTCCGGCGGGGCCGAGGTGAGCAGATCGGCCTCGGGGTGGACGCGGGCGAGGGTGGCCACGCCGCCCGCGTGATCGCTGTCGTCGTGACTCACCACCACGCGGTCGAGATGGCGCACGCCCAGGCTGTGCAGCAGCGGCAGCAGCACGCGGCCGCCGGCGTCCACGCCCGGCGCCTGCCGCGGCCCGGTGTCGTACAGCAGGGTGTGCCGCGCGGTGCGCACCACCACCGCCATGCCCTGACCGACATCGGCAAACCACACCTCCATCGCCCCAGTCTCGGGTGCGGTGCCGGGATTGCTTGCCAGCGGCAGGAGCAGCAACAGACCGGGCGCACGCAGGCGCCAGTTCCACGGCAGCGCCAGCGCCAGCACGCCGAGCGCGGCCAGCGCCAGCGTGAGACCGTCGGGCGCGGCGGCGTGCCACTGCGCCAGCGGCCAGTCGGCCATTTGGTGCAGCACCGCATCCAGACCCTGCTGCACCCAGGCCCCGAGTCGCCACGCCCAGCCGTCCAGCGGCGCGGGCAGCAGCAGGCCGCCGACCGCCAGTGGAGCGACCGCCAGGGTGACCACGGGAATCGCCAGAGCATTGGCCAGCGGCGAGAGCACCGCGATCTGCTGAAAGAACAACAGCGTGAGCGGCAGCAGGGCGATGGTGGCCACCCACTGCGAGTGCGCGGCGCGGCGCAGCGCCTGAGCGCCGCGCTGCAGCCGACCGGCGGGGGCGGCGGGGGCGGCGTCACCGGGGCCGGAGGCCAGCGCGGCGGTTTCCGGGTGCCCTCCGCTGCCTGCGACGAACAGCATGCCCACCGCCACGAAAGACAACCAGAACCCGGCCTGCCGCACCGCCCACGGATCCCACAGCAGCACGGCGGTCAGCGCCAGCGCCATCACGTCGCGCCAATCAGCGCGCAGCCCCCGCTGGCGCAGCAACAGCACCACCGCGAGCATCAGCAGGGTGCGCTGCGCGGGCACGCCCCAGCCCGCGATGAGCGCGTAGGCGGTGGCGGTCAGCAGCGCGCCCCAGGCGGCCACGGTGGGGGCGGGGAGGGCCAGCGTCCAGGGACGGCGCAGCCGGGCGCTCTGCCGCCACAAGCCGCCCACGAGACCCAGGGCCAGCCAGGCCAGCAGGGTGATGTGCAGGCCGGAAATGCTCATCAGATGCGCGACACCGGTGATGCGATAAGTCGCCCAGTCTTGCGCGGAAATGGCGCCTTGATCGCCAAGAGCCAGCGCGATGACGGTGTCGGCCGCGGGAAGGGTATTGGCCCCCACGCTCGCATTCGCTCGCTGCCCCCCGAGGGGGCGCTCCCCGCCTTGGGGCGGCCCTGCGGCGGGGGAGGTATTGGCCCCCACGCTCGCATTCGCTTGCTGCCCCCCGAGGGGGCGCTCCCCGCCTTGAGGCGGCCCTGCGGCGGGGGAGGTATTGGCCCCCACGCTCGCATTCGCTCGCTGCCCCCCGAGGGGGCGCTCCCCGCCTTGAGGCGGCCCTGCGGCGGGGGAGGTGTTAGCCCCCACGCTCGGGCCTTGCAGCGCGGTCATCATGCGCTGGCGCAGGTGGTCGCGCAGTTGCGCGATCCAGTCGGCAGGCGCGCGGCGTAGGCCGAGAAGCTGCGGGGGGGCGCCCATGCGGCTCACGGTTCCGGTGGCGCCGATGCCCTCGCGGAACAGCGTCAGCTCGGTGTCGTTGCCGCCCGGATTGGCGAGGCCATGCGGGCGCTTGAGGCGCACCGAAAACTGCCATTCCTGGCCGGGATGCACTCGCGGCGGAGCTTCAGCGGGGCCGGTACCGCTGCGCCGCGCATACCAGCTCAGCGACACCTTGCTCGGTACCCCGGCCGGGGCGGGCGGGGTGATCGTGAGGACGAAGCGCGTGGCATCCGGGTAGAGCACCGGCAGCCCGGTCACCACGCCGCGCACCTGTATGACCTGGCTTTCGAGCGCCGGATCGAGACGGTCGGCCAGCAGCGGAGCGGCGCGCCAGCCCGTCAGCCCGAAAGCGAGCGCAAAACCGCCGCTGGCGAGCAGAAGTTGAAGGACGATGCGTTGCCGCTCTTGCTTTTTCTTCGCCAAGCCGCCGTAGCGGCCCTGCCACAGCAGCAGCGCCGCAGTCAGTCCGATGCCTGCGGTCGCCATCACGCCGTAAACCGGCTGCGGCCAGAGCGCGGCCTGCGCGGTCTGCAGCGCACAGCCCAGCAGGATGGCAAGGGCAAAGGTCGGCAAGTCGGGTTCCTTCAGGCCGCAGGCAGGGGGTTTATCGCGGGGCGTCGCGGCGATTTCTCGGGAGGGCGTCTTGATGCATCATAAAAAGCGGGCAGGGCGACGCGGGAGTTTTGCGGGCTTTACAAGTCTCTACAGTTGCGCGCCATCACATGGGCAAGCAGGTTAAGTTTGTATGGTTCAATTTCTGCAACAGATTTCGGGAGTCCCTGCATGAATCGGCAAGAACACACTTCTTTTCTGCGCTTGAGCGCAGTCGGTGCGGCGGCCCTTGTGGCACTTGGCGCGCTGACCCTGGCGGGATGCGCCACGCCGGTCAATCTCAATCAGCCCGTGCCGGTGCAGCAGCTCAATCCGCCCACGCCGCGCGTCACGGTGCCGCCGTCGACGTACGCCCCCGTCACCCCGCAAGCGCCCCAGAGCGAAGCCCAGCCGCTGGCACCCTCCGCGCCCATCACCGTGCAGCCTCTGGGGCCGGCCGGGGTGGCCCCGGCCGCAAGCGCACCCGCTGCGCCGCAGCCCGCACCCTTGGCCCCCACGCCTGAAGTTTCGGCGCCGCAGCCCAGTGCATCCGCCCTGCCGCCGGGCGCCGTGCGCTTCAACTGCCAGGACGGCAGCTCTTTCATCGCCACCTTCGGCGATGTGTCGGTCACGCTGCAAACTGCGCTGGGCAATCTCACTCTGGATCAGACCGTCTCCGCCGACGGCGCCCGCTATCGCAACAGCGCTTTCCAGGTGTGGTTCAAAGGCCGCCAGGCCACGGTCACCAATTTCCTGCAGAACACCAACACGGTGTGTCAGCAGCAGTGATTTGTTTCCCTGGTAGCGACTATTACATCTGGATATAGACGACAGCCCCATGCACCCCCTAAATTGGGGGGAAAGTGCCTTTTTGTGGGGTGAATGGCGTGAAGATTTCACACCCTCCCGGGCAGACTTGACTCCGCGCTCATGCGGGATCGGTCATGGCGCTTATCAAGTCGCAGTTCTGCGTTTGCGTTTTGTCGAGCGCGGCCAAGTTCCAGGAGTCGTTTTATGCAGCAATCCCGTCGTCGTTTCATCCAGAAGTCCCTCCTTTCCCTGCCCGCGCTGGGCTCACTGGCGGCTTGCGGCGGCGGAGGGGGCGCGGGTGCCAGCAGCGGCTCGACATCCCAGGTTGCGGGAAATCAGACCGCCCCCGTAACCGGCAGCCAGGGAGCCGCGTCGAACTCGCCCACCCCTGCAGCCACCCCTGCAGCCACCTCCACGCCGGTTAGCGTGCCGCCGGGCACTGACCTGTCCAAAGGGCTCACCCAGTACGGCAAGTCACCCGTGCCTTACAGCGCTCTGGCGAAACCCGCGAAAGGGGCCACCGTCACCGATCCCGATTTCGGCGCCAAGATCATCCGCATCACCGATTGCGTGGGCGATTTCAACAATCTGTGTGTCGCCCCGGCCTACCCCACGGCGATGGCCTGGAATTGCGATGAAACCCGCTTCATCCTTTACGTGCCCGGCTCGACGGCACAGGCCGGTGGGCAGCAGGGCTGGGCGATGTATGACGGCACGACCTACGCCTTCATCAAGTTCCTCGACATCAATCCGGGTGACGTGGAACAGTTCTACTGGGACCACGCCGATCCGGCCACGCTGCGCTATATCGACAACCATTCGTCGGGCAGCACCAACCTGGCTGACCTCACGGCGATCAATGTCGAAACCGGGGCCAAGACCATCATTCACAGCTTCCTCCCCAACGGCTTGCCGCCGGGTTGCCCTTCCGGCACGCAAGGGGTGCGCTGCGGCTACCCGTTCGCTTTGGGGGTCAATGCGCAAGGCCAGCGCATCTGGGGACTTGGCGCATTCGGCTCCAACGTCCCCAATGTGTCCGGCGAGCTGGGCATGTGGGTGTTCGGCTTCAACGAGGCGACGGGGGCGTTCACCCTTTATGACACCAGCGTCGTGCCGCAGCCGCAGGCGCGGGGATCGACGCCGTTCCCGTCGGTGTCCGGCAAGTTCTTCATCTGGAACGCCGCGGTTGGACTGGAATCGCAACCGACAACGCAAAGCGCCGTACTGGACGCCTCGACCGGCAAGCTGGTGCGCTGGGTGAATTTCGACACCAACGAGCACTGCGACACCGCGATGGATGCCAACGGCAACGATCTGCTGGTCGGTTCGCAGTTCTCACGCAACGACCCGGGCAACGGTAACGTGATCGTCTGCAACCTCAACACCGGAGCCGTCTCGAACTTCGTCGGCCAATCCAGCGGCTGGGGCTATCCGACCACAGGGTCCTTGAGCGGCTCGACCGCCTGGCAGAACCCGAACTGGGTGGTCACCGGCATGACGGGCAATATCTACAGCACCGGCAGCAACGGCCAAGCCACGCCGGGCAGCAACGGCAACAGCGGCCCGACCGCCAATCCCTGCACCATCCTCGACCAGGAGCTGATGATCACCAACCTGACCAGCGGAGTCACCTGGCGCATCGCCCACCACCGCAGCACGGGCAACTACAGCAACGCCTCGCAGAGCAACTACTGGGCGCAGCCGAACGTGACCTTCAGCACCAGCGGTACACGCATTCTGTTCAACAGCGACTGGGGCGATGGCGATCCGAGCAACCCGGTGGTCAACCCCAATGCGCCGATCGACACCTACGTGCTCATCCTGCCGTCCTACGCCTGACCGCGCGCAAGGCTTGCGAGCGCAAGTCCGCAAGCCCAAAGCGCCTATCGCTTCTCCCCCTGTTCACTCCTTCGCAGCCGCACTAGCATGACCTTGTCGGCATAAGGCCGACCGCCGTTCACAAGACGGCGTGCGGGCCGTGCGTTTGCATGGCACTGCAATTGCCCGGCCAGCCTGATCGGCGGCCGATTGGTGACACAACGGCGCCGCCCTTGAGCGGTGCGCGCCACACAAGGAGACAGGCGATGAACGCTCCCTTACCCGAGCACATCCGTCGTGCGCTGGCGACCCTTTCGCTGGACGACAAATACACCCTCACATCCGGCCGCGCCTTCATGAGCGGCATTCAGGCGCTGGTGCGCCTGCCCATGTTGCAGCGTCAGCGTGATGCCGCGGCCGGGCTCAACACCGCGGGCTTCGTCTCGGGCTATCGTGGCTCGCCGCTGGGCGGCTACGACCAGGCGCTGTGGAAGGCCAAAAAAATCCTCGAAGCCAACCATGTGGTGTTCAAACCCGGGGTGAATGAGGAGCTGGCGGCCACCGCCGTCTGGGGTACGCAGCAGCTCGATCTGTTCCCCGACAAAAACAAATTCGACGGGGTGTTCGGCATCTGGTACGGCAAAGGCCCAGGCGTGGACCGCTGCTCGGATGTGTTCAAGCACGCCAACAGCGCGGGCACCGCGCGCCATGGCGGCGTGATCGCCGTGGCGGGCGATGACCATGTGGCCAAGTCGTCCACCCTGGCGCATCAGAGTGACCACATTTTCAAGGCTTGCGGGCTGCCGGTGTTCTTTCCCACCTCGGTCCAGGACATTCTCGATCTGGGCGTGCACGCCTTTGCCTTGAGCCGCTATGCCGGCGTCTGGTCGGGCATGAAGACCATCCAGGAAATCGTGGAGTCTTCCGCCACGGTCGATGTGGACGCTGACCGCGTGCGCATCCTGCTGCCCGAAGACTTTGCTCTGCCGCCGGACGGCGTGCACATCCGCATCCCCGACACGCCGCTGGCCCAGGAGGCGCGGTTGATGGACGTGAAGTGGTATGCGGCGCTGGCCTATATCCGCGCCAATCGCCTGAACCACACCGTCATCGACAGCCCGCACGCGCGGCTGGGCATCATGGCCTCGGGCAAGGCCTACAACGATACCCGGCAAGCCTTGAACGATCTCGGGCTGGACGGCGACACCTGCGCGCAACTCGGCATTCGTCTGCACAAGGTCGCCGTGGTCTGGCCGCTCGAGGCGCAACTCACCCGCGAATTCGCCACCGGGTTGCAGGAGATTCTGGTGGTGGAAGAAAAGCGCCAGGTCATCGAATATCAGCTCAAGGAAGAGCTCTACAACTGGCGCGAAGATGTGCGGCCCAACGTCATCGGCAAGTTTGACGAAATCGCGGGAGACCGCACGGGCGGCGAATGGAGCCAGCCCAATCCCGGTGGCAACTGGTTGCTGCCCGCCAAGGCCGATCTCAACCCGGCGGTCATCGCCCACGCCATCGCCGGGCGGCTGGAACGGCTGGGCATCCTGCGCGACGCCGGGGTGGATGTGCAGCGCCGCATCAGTGAGCGGCTGGCCGTGATCGACGCGCGCGAGCGCAGCCTGCAGGCGCCGGGCGCCAGCGCGCAGCGTCCGCCCTGGTTCTGCTCGGGCTGCCCGCACAACACCTCCACCCGCGTGCCCGAAGGCTCGCGCGGCATGGCCGGCATCGGCTGCCATTACATGGTGGTGTGGATGGACCGTGCCACGCAGACCTTCAGCCAGATGGGCGGCGAGGGGGTGGCCTGGGTAGGCCAGTCGCCATTCACCACCGATAAACACGTGTTCGTCAATCTGGGCGACGGCACCTATTACCACTCGGGCTTGCTCGCCATCCGCCAGGCCATCTCCGCCGGCGTGAATGCCACCTACAAGATTCTGTTCAACGATGCCGTGGCGATGACGGGCGGGCAGCCGGTGGAGGGCGGCCTGACCGTGCCGCAGATCAGCCGCGAGCTTGAGGCCGAAGGCGTGCGCCGCATTGTGGTGGTGACCGACGAGCCGCAGAAATACGCGTCCGCTGTCGGCCTGGCCGCAGGAGTGACCGTGCGCCACCGCGACGATCTCGATGCCATCCAGCGGGAACTGCGCGAAGAGGCTGGCATCACCGTCATCATCTACGACCAGACCTGCGCCACCGAAAAGCGCCGCCGCCGCAAGCGTGGGCAGATGGTCGATCCGGCGCGGCGCGTGGTCATCAATCCGCTGGTTTGCGAAGGCTGCGGCGACTGCTCTGATCAGAGCAACTGCCTGTCGGTCGAGCCGCTGGAAACCGAATTCGGCCGCAAGCGCACCATCAACCAGAGCAGCTGCAACAAAGACTTTTCCTGCCTCAAGGGCTTTTGCCCGAGCTTCGTGACGGTGGAAGGCGGCACCCTGCGCAAACCCAAGCCGCAGCCGGGGGCAGATCTGTCGTCCATGCCCGAATTGCCCCAGCCCGAGGTGCCCGACCCGGTGCGTGACGACGTGGCAGGCGGCGGCAGCTACGGCATCGTCGTCGCGGGTGTCGGCGGTACCGGAGTCATCACCATCGGCCAGTTGCTCGGCATGGCCGCGCACATCGAGGGCAAGGGCGTGGTCACGCAGGACGCCGCCGGGCTGGCGCAAAAAGGCGGCGCGACCTGGAGCCATGTGCTGATCGCGAATGACCCGGAGCAGATCGTCACCACCCGCGTCGGCACGGCCGAGGCCGAGCTGATTCTCGGCTGCGACCCCATCGTCACCGCTGACCGTGAAACCCTGGCGCGCGTGCGCGAAGGCCGCACCCACATCGCGCTCGACACCCACAGCACGCCCACCGCGGCCTTCGTCCACAACCCAGACTGGCAGTTTCCCGACGCCGCCTGCCACAAGGCCATCGAACAGGCCGCGGGCGCCAGCCATGTGGCGGGGTTTGATTGCGTGCGCGCCGCCGAGAAGCTGCTGGGCGACGCCATTTACGCCAACCCCATGCTGCTGGGCTTCGCCTGGCAGAAGGGCTGGGTGCCGCTGGGCCATGCCGCGCTGATGCGCGCCATAGAGCTCAACGCGGTGCAGGTCGAGAAGAACAAGGCGGCGTTCGAGTGGGGCCGCCATGCGGCGCACGATCCGCAGGGCATCGCCGCGCTGAGTGCTGCTGAGCAAGTCATTCAACTGGTCAAGCGCCCCGGCCTGGACGAAATCATTCAGCGCCGGGTGGAGTTCCTCACTGGCTACCAGAACGCCGCCTATGCCCAGCAGTTTGCTGCCTTTGTTTCGCAGGTGCGTGCGGCCGAAGCGCCGCTCAAGTCCACCGCGCTCACGGAGGCCGTGGCGCGCCATCTGTTCAAGCTCATGGCCTACAAGGACGAGTACGAAGTCGCCCGGCTGCAGTCCGACCCGGCGTTTGCCAAGCAGTTGCAACAGCAGTTCGAAGGCGATTTCAAACGTCATTACTACCTGGCCCCGCCGCTGTGGAGCAAGCGCAATGACAAGGGCGAGCTGATCAAGCGCGAGTTCGGCCCCTGGATGGGCGTGGCCTTCAGGCTGCTGGCCCCGCTCAAGGTGCTGCGCGGCACCGCGCTCGATCCCTTCGGCCATACGGCAGAACGCAAGCAGGAGCGCGCCCTGATCGGCCAATACCGCGAGACGATTGCCGAGCTGCTGCGTGGCCTCGACGCCAGCAGCCCGCCCGAGCGCCTGCAACTCGCTGCGCAGATCGCCCGCCTGCCCGACGGCATCCGCGGCTATGGTCACATCAAGCAGCGCCATCTGGCGCAGGTGCTGCCGCAGTGGGATCGCTTGATGCAGCAGTGGCGGCAGGTGACGGTGGGCGTCTCGTCTCCAGACTCCCAGACCGTGCCTGAGACCGTGGCTTAATGTAGGTGCCGTCGTTCCGGGCGGGCACGTCGAGGCGGCATAATTCGCGCCATTCGAGTGCCCCCGGGGTCGGCTTGCCGACCCGCCCCCCATGGGGGTCAAGGAAACTTGGGGCGGCCCGGCGTTTCCTTGAAGGGGAGGGGCATCATGCTCTGGAAAAACGGCAGACGCAGCGACAACATCGAAGATCAGCGGGCTTCCGGGCCGCGGCCCAGCGGGCGGGGCGGGCTCGTGGGCGGCGGCATCGGCACCATCGTGCTGGCGCTGGTGGCGCTGTATTTCGGGGTCGACCCGAGCGTGGTGCTCAATCAGGTGGCGCAACAGCAGACTCAGCAATCCACACAGCAAGCCCCGGCTGCGTTGACTGCCAAGGATCAGCAGGACAAGGAGTTTCTCTCCGTGGTGCTGGCCGATACCGAAGACACCTGGGGCGCGCTGTTCCAGCAGGCGGGGCGGCAGTATGTCGATCCCAAGCTGGTGCTGTTTTCCGGTGCGGTGCAGTCGGCCTGCGGCTATGCGCAGGCGGCTACCGGGCCGTTTTACTGTCCGGCCGACCAGAAGCTGTATCTCGATACGCAGTTTTTCCAGGAGTTGCAGCAACGCCTTGGCGCGAAGGGTGACTTTGCCGAGGCGTATGTGATCGCGCATGAAGTCGGCCACCATGTGCAGAATCTGCTGGGCGTGGAGAGCAAGGTGCGCGACGCCATGCAGCGCAGCAGCCCGGCTCGCGCCAACGCCCTGCTGGTTCGGCTGGAGCTGCAGGCCGATTGCTACGCCGGGGTCTGGGCCTATCACGCGCAGAACGAGCGCAAGGTGCTGGAGCCGGGCGATGTGGAAGAGGCCATCAACGCGGCCGAGGCCGTGGGCGACGACCGGCTGCAAAAGCAGGCGCAGGGCTATGTGGTGCCCGATTCGTTCACCCACGGCACCTCGGCGCAGCGTGCGCGCTGGTTCCAGACCGGCTTCGCCAGTGGTCGGCCGCAGGTCTGCGATACCTTCAACGCGTCTCAGCTCTAAGCCATGCCCGTAACCTGGATGACGGCCATCGGCGCCGCCTTGCCGTATATCGAGTCGGTGGCGAAGATTGCGCTGCCGGTGTTCAAGCAACGCAAGTCCGACAAAGAGGCGGCCGATACGCAGCAAAAACAGATCGAGGAGTTGCAGACCGCGGTCACGCACAACGCCGAGCACGTGCGCGCGCTGGCGCAACAACTGCAGACCACGGTCACCGCGCTGGAGCAGGCCGGTTTGCAACTTGCCGAGGCGCAGCGCAGACAGCAGCGCTGGGCCGCACTGGCGCTGGCTCTGGGCATAGTGGCCTTGCTGCTGGCCTTGGCGGCGCTGCTGCGCTGAAGCGCCGCAGCGTCTGGTCGTTGCCCGCCCATGTTTGATGCCTTGCTGCAAACCCCGGCGGCGCAGGCGCTGGTGCTGGCGGCGGCCGGCGCGTTGGCGTTCTGGCTGCGCGATGTGCCCGGGCTGGCGCTGTCGTGGATCAAGCGGTTTTTCATCACCACCCTCACGCTGGATTCGCGCGACGAATTTCTGTTTGCCGCGCTGGTGGAATACATGGATCTGCACCCGGCCCTGCGGCAGGTCAACCAGTTCACCGCCCGCAGCGTGCGGCAGGGCACCTCGCATCAGAGCCTGGAGGACGACTTGCGCTCCGGCCAGACGCCGCGCGCCTACCTGTCGCCCGGTGAAGGGCTGCACATCTTGCGCATCGACGGCAGATGGGTGTGGATTCGTCGCGAGTTGCAGGTGACGCAAAGCGTGTTCGAGCGCATCAGTCTGTCGCATATCGGCCGAAGCAGCGCCTTCCTCACCCGTTTTCTGCAGCAGGCCATCGACGCGCGGGCCAGCCGAGAATCTGACGCGCTGTCGGTCTACATCCCCAATCCGTTCCACGGCGGCGACTGGATGCGCGCGCGGCTCGGCAGCCGCCGCCCGCTCGCGTCGGTTGTGCTCAGGGCCGGGCAGGCCGAGGCGCTGCTTGACGATCTGCAGCGCTTCTACCGGGGCCGCGAACGCTATGCCGAGCTGGGCATTCCCTGGCGGCGCGGCTACCTGCTGTATGGCCCGCCGGGCACGGGCAAGACCTCGCTGGTCACCGCTCTGGCGTCCGAGTTGCGGCTCAATGTGTGTACCTTGAGCCTCGCGTCGCCCGTGGTCACGGACGAAAAGATCCACACCCTGCTTGCTGGTGTGCCGCAGCGTTCGCTGCTGTTGATCGAAGACGTGGACGCCTTTTTTCGCCAGCGCGACGCCGCGCACACCCAGGTGCGGTTGTCGTTCTCCGGTTTTCTCAATGCGCTCGACGGCGTGGCCACGCAAGAGGGCACGGTGCTGTTCATGACCACGAATCACGTTGACCGGCTCGACGACGCCTTGATTCGGGCCGGGCGCATCGACGAGCGCGTGGCGCTGGAGGTGTGCGATGAAGACCAGCTTCGCCGCCTCTACCTGAAATTCCACGCCGACCCGCAGGCCGCCGCGCAGTTTGCGCGCGATCAGGTCGGCCAGGGCCTCGCGGCCGCGCAGGTGCAGGGGTTGCTGATGCGGCGCTTTGGCGCTCTGCAAGCGGTATCGGAATCGACTGCCGCGGCGCCGCCACAGCCGGGTGAAGGCTGCGACGCCGCGTCGCAGTCCTTTTAGCCTGCATCAACCCTGAAGGCCGCCACACCCCGTAACCTGTTTACAAATTGTTGCGTTGCAAACCTTCGATCGCAGCGCCGAAAAATGGGACGGGCAGGAACGGGTATGAACAAGAAAATGGGATGGCGCGTCATGTTGGCCGGGGTGCTGGCGGCGCAATGCGGTATGGCGGCGGCCGCCAAATTTTCCGACCAAGAGGTGCAGCGCGGCGCCTATCTGGCCCGCGCGGGCGATTGTGTGGCCTGTCATACGGCGCCGGGCGGCAAGCCCTTTGTCGGCGGACTGAAGATGGACATGCCCATCGGCGCGATCTATTCCACCAACATCACGCCCGACAAAACCCACGGCATCGGCAACTACAGCTTCGAGCAGTTCGACCGCGCGGTGCGCCACGGTGTGGCGCCAGGCGGCAAGCATCTCTACCCGGCCATGCCCTACCCGTCTTACGTGCGGGTGAATCAGGCCGATATGAAGGCGCTCTACGCCTACTTCATGCAGGGCGTGCCGCCCGACGCCACGCCGAACCGCAAGGCCGACATGGTGTGGCCCATGACCATCCGCTGGCCCATGGCCGTCTGGAACTGGATGTTCGTGCGCGACACCACCTTCACTCCCGATCCCAAGCAGAGCGCAGAGTGGAACCGTGGCGCCTATCTGGTCGAAGGGCTGGGGCACTGCGGCTCCTGCCACACCCCGCGCGGATTGTTCTTCCAGGAAAAGGCGCTGAGCTCGCGCGGCCCCAACGGCGACTTCTATCTCACCGGCTCGCAGGTGGAGCATTGGTTCGCCACCAATCTGCGCGGCAACTGCATGCAGAAATGGAGCGAGGCCGACATTGCCGAACTGTTGCAGACCGGCAAGACCGCCAACTTCACCGCGCTGGGCAGCATGACCGAGGTCATCTCACACAGCACCCAGCATCTCAAGCCCGAAGATTTGCAGGCCATGGCGGTTTACATCAAATCGCTCAAGCCCGCCGTCATCGCGCAGACGCCCGCCGCCAAAGATTCGGCCTCGGTGCAGCGGGGCGCGGCGGTCTACAACCAGCATTGCGTGGCCTGCCATCAAGCTAACGGTCAAGGCTTGCCGCAGGTCTTCCCCGGGTTGGCGAAAAACGCCACGGTGCAGTGCTCCGATCCGAACAACAGCATTCGCGTGGTGCTGGCCGGCGGCAGCACGGTGGTCACCGAGAAGGCTCCTGCGCCGATGGTGATGCCGCCCTTTTCCCAGTCGCTGAACGACCAGCAGGTGGCCGATGTCGTCACTTACATTCGCGCCACCTGGGGTAACGGCGCTTCGGCCGCCACCCCCGATCAGGTCAAGGCGCTGCGCAAGGCCATCATCAAAGACTGAGAGGGTGTGAACAAATCCGCCATGCCCGCTCCTCGCGCCCAAATCGTCCCGCTCGGCGTTGCAAATGCGCGCCGTGCCGACGGGCACGGCTGTGCTTTGCGCCTTGATTGGGGACGTTTGGACGCGCTGCTCGGCCACGCCGGATTCATTCACACCCTCTGAGCGCCCACCATCTCGCGCAGCGACAATGCGCTGGATGACACGGTCCGGCGCGCTGCAGCGCATTCTCACCCTGGGGGCGCTGACCGCCTTCGCCCCCATGTCCATTGACATGTATCTGCCGGGCTTCACCGCCCTGCAGCATGATCTGCACACCACCCCCGGGGCGGTTCAGCGCACGCTGGTGGTGTTTTTTGTCGGGCTGGCGCTGGGTCAGGCATTCTGGGGGCCGGTGTCCGACCGCTATGGCCGCAAGCGGCCGCTGCTCATCGGCATCGCGCTTTACGTTCTGGCCTCGCTGGGCTGCGCAATGGCCGCCTCGATGGATGCCTTGATGCTGTGGCGCCTATTGCAGGCACTGGGCGGCTGTGCGGGCATCGTGATTGCGCGCAGCATGGTGCGCGATCTTTACGCCACGGTTGACGCGGCGCGGGTGTTCTCGCGGCTGACCCTGGTGCTCGGGGCCGCCCCCATTCTGGCGCCGCTGGCGGGTGCGGCCCTCGTGCAGGCCTGGGGCTGGCGGGCCATTTTTCTGGTGCTTTCGGCTTTCGGCGTGGCCTGCCTGCTGGCCGCTCTGGCGCTGCCGGAGTCGCTGGCGCCGGGTTCGCGCAGCAGTGCCCAGCAGCACCCGGTGCGCAATGCCTTGCGCACTTATTTCGATCTGTTGCGTGATCGGCGCTTCATCGGGTTTGCACTCAGCGGGGCGCTGGGGCAGTCGGCCATGTTTGCCTACATCGCCGGAGCGCCGTTCGTGCTCATGCAGGTATTCGGGCTGAGTTCGGCGCAATTCGCCTGGGTGTTCGGCACCAATGCCCTGGGCCTGATTGCGGCGTCGCAGATCAACCACGCCCTGCTGGCTCGCGTGGGCAGCGGCGTGCTGTTACGCAGGGCCTTGCTCAGTCTGGCGGTCTGGGCGAGCGTGATGTTGGTGCTGACCGTGCTCAATGTGGGCGGTTTCTGGGGCGTGGTCATCCCCTTGTTTCTCGCCCTGTCCAGCCTGGGTTTCTCGTTTCCCAACGCGACGGCGCTAGCGCTGGCGCATCAGACGGGCCGTGTGGGTAGCGCGGCGGCCCTGATCGGCAGCATTCAGTTCACACTGGCGGCGGCCAGCGGCTCGGCCGTGGGCATGATCACCGCCCACAGCGCCTTGCCGATGGCCGCCGTGTTCTGTGCGTTTGCGGGCCTGGCCTTGTGGGCGAATCAGCGCCTTGCGCCGCGTTGACGCAGGCTCTTGTTCAGAGTGCGGCGATCGCCTGCTCCAGTTCGGCAAAGCTCTGCATCTGGCCGCTGGCCTGCAGTTCGACCCCCAGTTGCCGACCGACGCGCACCGCCGAGAAAATGCCGCGCACCACGGGTTTGCCGTCGGCTTCCAGTACCAGCGCATGCTGACGGCCGGAGTGACGCAGGGTGAGCACGATTTCGGCCACGGTAGAGCGCAGCACTTCGGCGTAATCGAGCACCTCGATGTGCTGCTGCGGCACCATGCATTGCGCGACGGTAACCGCGTCGCGTGGAATCTGGTTTTCGGTGGCGGCGCGCACGGGTTTTTCGCCCATCAGATCGCGCGCCGTGATCAGGCCGACGACGTGCCGCGCGGAGTTGGTGACCAGCAGCAGACGCACACCGGCGTGCATCATTTTTTGCAGCGCCTGGTTGGCGGGCGCGTCAGCGTCTGTGGTGAAGGCCGGGGTGTGGCGCAGGTCGGTCATCACATCGGTGGCCGGAGAGTCGGGGGTGACGCTGCCGGGGCGGCCGTGGTCGAACTCGATCACGGGCGTGCCCGCGGGAAGGGGGTGGTGATGCAGAGGGCGTTGAGTGGACATGAGGGTTCTCTCCCAGAAAAAAGACCGGCGCTTGCTGCACTGCAATGCGCTTTCGATGCCCCCAATTTAGTCCGTGCTGCGCCGGGCTGTTGTATCGAAATGTCGAATCCGCCGCCGAATGCGACAAATGCGCGATTTCATCCGCCAATACGGGTGTTCAGAAATCGAGCGGGTCGACATCGACCGCCCAGCGCACGCGTGAGCGCAGGGCGGTGAGTTCGGCGCGCCACTGCGAAAGCAGGTTCTGCAACGCGCCGCGATGGCTACCTTCGAGCAGCATTTGCAGGCGGTGCACGTCGGCCATGCGGGCGAGCGTGGCGGGAATGGGGGGATAAACGGTCACGCCCAGCGCCTCGGCCAAGGGCGCGGCGAGTTGCTGCGCCTGTGCCAGAAACTCGACCACGGCGTCGATATTCCGGTGCTCCGCGCGCAGCAGTGCCTGATAGGAAAACGGCGGCATGCCGCCACGCTCGCGCTCGACGAGCTCGGCCTGCGCGAAACCGGGATAGTCGTGCGCCACCAGCGCGCGGTACAGCGGATGTTCGGGGTGGGCGGTCTGCACCAGCATCTCGGGGGTGGAGGCGGGGGTATCGCCCTGGGGAGGCAAGGCGCGGCCCGCCCGCCCGGCCGCCTGCATGAGCTGGGCGAACAGGCGCTCGGGGCCGCGCGGATCGTGGGTGAACAGTCCGGCATCGGGGTTGAGCGCGGCGACCAGGGTGACTTTCTGGAAGTCGTGGCCCTTGGTCACCATTTGCGTGCCCACCAGAATGTCCACCTCCCCGGCGTGGACGCTGTCGAAACGGCTCGCCGCCGCGCCTTTGCGGCGCGTGCTGTCGGCGTCGATGCGGGCGATGCGGGCCTGGGGGTATTTCTCGGCCAGGGCTTCTTCCACTCGCTGCGTGCCCTTGCCCACGGGCTGCAGATCGAGACTGCCGCAGCCCGGACAGGCCCGCGGCACGGCGGCCTGGTAGCCGCAGTGGTGGCAGCGCAGGGTGCGGTCGGTGCGGTGAAACACCAGATGTGCGTCGCAGTGCGGGCAGTCCGACATCCAGCCGCAGTCGGGGCAGCTCAACACCGGGGCATAGCCGCGGCGGTTGAGAAACAGCAGGCTTTGCTCGCCGCGCGCGAGTCGCTGGCGCAGCGCGGCGTCGAGCGTCTGGCCGATCAGCGTGCCGCTGGCGCGCAGTGTGGCGTCGCGCCGGGTGTCGGCGATGCGCACGCTGGGCAGCACCCCGGTGGCGCGCTGTTTCAAAGTGAGCAATTGGTAGCGCCCAGTCTGCGCGGCCCGCCAGCTCTCCAACGAGGGCGTGGCCGAGCCGAGCACGACGGCAATGCCGAGTTGCTGCGCTCGCCATAGCGCCAGGTCGCGTGCGGAATAGCGCGCGCCTTCCTGCTGTTTGTAGGACGGATCGTGCTCTTCGTCGACCACGATGAGCCGCAGCGTCGGCAGCGAAGCCAGCGCCGCCAGCCGGGTGCCGAGCACGATGCGTGCCGCGCCGTTGTGGGCCGCCAGCCAGTGTCGCAACCGCTGCCCTTCCGACAGTCCGCTGTGCAAAACGGCGAGGTGTTCTGCCCCGAAGCGTTGCTCGAAGCGGCGCACCAGTTGCGGCGTGAGGTTGATTTCGGGCGTCAGCACCAGCACCTGCGCTTCGGGCTCGCGTTGCAACACCTGCGCCGCAGCGTGCAGATAAACCTCGGTCTTGCCACTGCCGGTCACGCCAAACAAAAGGAAGGGCGAAAAGCCCGAGCTGGCGGCGATGGCTTCAAGCGCTTGCGCCTGCTCCGGGTGCAGCGTGGGGGCAGCGGCCGATGCGGCCGGGTTCGACGAGACGGGGGCGGCTGCGGTGGCCTCCACCCAGCCCGAGCCCTCCCAGTCGGCCAGCACCTTGGCGGCTTGCGGATGCAAGCGCCGCGCCTCGGTCAGACTGAGGCGTGGCAGCGTCGAAGCAGCAGGAGTCTCCCCCACTGCGGCGACGCCGAGTGCGCGCGCCAGCCGCCAGAGCGCCACGCTGCGCGGCGCAATCTGCCCGGGCAAGGCCGACAGGCCTGCTGCGGTGCAGCGATAGCTCTTGTTCGAAGATTGAGGTGGCGCGGTCGTTCCCTCGCCGGGTTTGCGGTTGCGCAACTGGGCGGGCAAAGCCGCGCCGATGACTTCGCCCAGCGCGCGCTGGTAATAGCGTGCGACGAACTGCATCAAGTTCAGCCAGGCGGGGGCTAGCGGGGCGAGGGTGGTGTGCGCTGCGGCAATGGGACGCAGCGCGGCGAGACGGGCGGCGTCCGGCTGTGGCGCCAGCGCCATCACGACGCCGCTGACGGTCTGGCGCCCGAGAGGAACGCGCACCAGCGTGCCCGGCGCCAGCGGCGCTTGAGCGCTGTAATCGAGCGGTGGCAGGCCCGGCGCGTCAACGGCAACCTGGAGAACGACGGACATGGATAGTGCGCAGCGGGTTGAGGTTGGCGTTCGAAACGGGCGCTAAGTCGGCGTCAGATCAGGAATTATTCTGGATCAAAACAGGGTGTGGATAACTCTGTGCATCAATACCGTGCGCCAGGACAGCAGCCTTGTGGATAAGCCTGTGCAGAAAAATTTGCCGAATTGTGAAATATCGAAAAAAATAAGATAAATCAATGAGTTAGTCGTGAATAGTTCAAGTCAAATCTGTTATCAACTTGCTGCGGTGCAAGCTGACCAAAAATGTGCATAAGCTGATTTGTCAAGCTTGACAAATCAGAATTTCTCCATCAGTGCGGGGTATCGCAGGGCCGCGACAGGGGCGGCCCGGGGAGCCAGCCTCCCCCGTTCAAGCGGCGCTGCGGTGCAAGGCCCGGCTGTGGATGTGCACCGCTTCGACCAGCGCAGACACATGCTCGGGCGGCGTGAATTGCGAAATGCCGTGTCCCAGATTGAACACATGGCCTGCGCCGACGCCGACCGGGCCGAAGCTGTGCAGCAGCCGCTGCACTTCTTTTTCGATGGCGGCGGGCGGGGCGAACAGCACATTGGGGTCGAGATTGCCTTGCAGCGCCACACGCTGGCCCACACGGGCACGGGCTGCCGCGAGCGAAGTCGTCCAGTCGAGCCCGAGCGCATCGGCGCCGGTGTCGGCCATGGCTTCGAGCCACTGGCCGCCGCCTTTGGTGAACAGAATCACGGGAACGCCGGTCTGAGGCACCCGCTGCTTGAGCGCGGCGATGACCTGCTGGCTGTAGGCGAGCGAAAATTCCTGAAAGGCGCCGTCGGCCAGCACGCCGCCCCAGCTATCGAAAATCATCACGGCCTGCGCGCCAGCGTCGATCTGTGCGGCCAGATACTGCGCCACCGCTTCGGCGTTGACCGCGAGAATGCGGTGCATCAGATCGGGGCGGGAGTACAGCATCGTCTTGACGGTGCGGTAGTCGTCGCTGCCGCCGCCTTCGACCATGTAGCAAGCCAGCGTCCAGGGGCTGCCGGAAAAACCGATCAGGGGCACGCGCTGGACGCCGTTCTGCACCAGCGCGCGGCGGATTTCGCTGACGGCGTCGAACACGTAGCGCAGCTTGTCCATGTCGGGCACGGCGAGCGCGGCCACATCGGCCTCGGTGCGCAGCGGGCGATCGAATTTCGGCCCTTCGCCCGCCTCGAAGCGCAGGCCCAGACCCATGGCGTCCGGCACGGTGAGAATGTCGGAAAACAAAATGGCCGCGTCCAGCGCGTAGCGGTCGAGCGGCTGCAGCGTGACTTCAGTGGCGAAGTGCGGGTTCTGCGCCAGGCCGAGAAAACTCCCGGCGCGGGCTCGTGTGGCGTTGTATTCCGGCAGGTAGCGCCCGGCCTGGCGCATGAGCCACAGCGGGGTGTAGTCGGTGGGCTGGCGGCGCAGGGCGCGCAGGAAGGTGTCGTTGGCAAGGGGTGCGGTCATGGGCGGTATTGTCGCAAACCGCGAAGCGCCCGGGCACGCACGGGTGCGCCGGGCCCTTCAGCCGCCTACTGTTTGGTCTTGACGACGGCGGCGTTTTTCGCGTCTGCCGCGTTGGCGAAGCCGACTCGTCCATTTGTCACTTCGCCCATGACCAGCATATTGGCGGTGATGGCGGCATGATCCTGCGCGCTGAAGGGACGGTCGTAGTTGGTCACGATGCCGTAGTAAACGCGGTCGAGATTTTCGAGTGCGGCCTTGATTCCGGCGCCGTTGATGGGTTTGCCGGGCGGGGTCTGCAGAATGGCGTAAGTCAGCAGATAAACGGCGTCGTAAGCCTGAGCCGCGGCCATGGGCACCGGAATGCGGCGGGTTTTGTAGGCGCGCTCGTAGGCCAGCAAAAACGCGGTGCGGCGCGGCGTGGTGGGCTCGGCGATGAAGTCTTGCGCCATGGTCACGCCCTCGGCTGCGGTGCCCGCTTTCTGAATGAAATTCGGGAAGGACAGGGTCCAGGGGCCCGTCATGGGCACGTCCCATTTCAACGCTTTGCGGGCCAGCGCGATGGAACCATTCTCCGGGCCGACGGTGTAGGGCAGCAGCACGTCGGCTCCGGCGGTGCGCGCCTTGGCGAGTTCGGTCTGCGCCTGCTCGGGGGTGAGCCCGAGCGCAAAGCGGCCGACGTAAGCGGGCTCCAGTCCCCTGGCCTTGAGCGCCTTCACCACGTCGGCCAGCCCGGCTTCGCCGTACGGCGTGGTGTCGGCCAGGATGGCGAATTTACGCGCACCTGCCGCGTAGGCCTCGCTCACGATGAAGGGCGCCTGTATCGTGTCACGCGGGGAGGTCTGGAAGACGTAGCTCTGAGCGGCAGGCACTTGCTGCAAAACCGGCGAGCCCGTAGCGCAGGGCACGATCAGCGGCACGGCGGCCTTTTGCAGGGCGGGAAGGCCCGCCAGCGCCACGCCGGTATTGCAGAAGCCGAGCGCCGCGACGACCTCATCTTTTTGGGCGAGTTCTGCCGCCACGCGGGCGCCCACGGCGGGTTCGCCCTGGTCGTTTTTCACCACCAGTTGAATTTTCCGGCC
>NZ_JBYCKI010000289.1:0-8006 GCF_057473305.1 Thiomonas sp. TH-17 | reverse complement strand
CCACAGCGATACCCGTAGGTATCGCGCGGATGGGCAACGCCGCCCTGGCGGCAAAGACGCGGTTTTATGTTCCAGATAGCGTGAAACACTGCACTAGTTTCCTTGACGCTCAGCCCGGCACGCGCAGCTCGAACAGGTGCTGCACCTTGGTCTGGGTAAAGCCCAGACGCAAATAGAACTGGTGGGTTCGCAGGCGCTCGGCGCGGCTGCGCACTTTCAGCACAGCCAGCGCCTGCGAGCGCGTCCAGTCGATGGCGCTGCGCACCAGCTCCGCACCCAGGCCTTCGCCGCGGTGCGCCTCATCCACGACCAGCCCGGCAATTTCCGCGCAGAGCCCAGACTCGAG
Organism: Thiomonas sp. TH-17; assembly: GCF_057473305.1. NCBI lineage: Bacteria > Pseudomonadati > Pseudomonadota > Betaproteobacteria > Burkholderiales > Thiomonas > Thiomonas sp. TH-17. Next base: position 7,660 of record NZ_JBYCKI010000289.1, on the reverse strand, counting down.
GTGCAGCACTTTGAGCACATGCGTCCAGGCCACCACTCGCCCTTGCACTTCGGCCACAAACACCGCGTGATCGTCTGACGGCAAGATGAGTGCAAGCCGATCCCGCATGAGGGCCGCGGTGGCGGGATAGCCCAGTTGACCCGACAGTGCGGCGAGCGCCTCGGCGTCGCCCAACTCGGCCTTGCGAATCACCTCACACCTCTGCGATGAGTTCGATTTCCACTGCGGCGCCCATCGGCAACTGCGCCACGCCAAACGCACTGCGCGCATGCGCGCCGCGCTCGCCGAACACCTGCGCGATCAGCTCCGACGCGCCGTTGATCACCAGATGATGTTCGGTGTAGCCGGGCGCCGAGTTCACCAGCCCCAGCAGTTTCACCACGCGCTTGACCCGCTCCAGATCACCCACTGCGGCCTGCAGCGTGCCCAGCAGATCGATGGCGATGGCCCGCGCTGCTTCCTTGGCGGTGGCGGTGTCCATATCGGTGCCCAGTTGACCGACCCACACCTTGCCCTCCTTTTTCGCAATATGGCCTGAGAGAAACACCAGATTGCCCGTCTGCACGAAAGGCACATAGGCAGCGGCGGGGGTGGAAACCGGGGGCAGGCTGATGCCCAGATCTTTGAGGGTTTGTGCAATCGACATGAAATTCTCCAATCCAAAAAGCTCAGTGTAGAACCAGCTCACGACACGACCGCGCATAAAAAAACGGGGCCAGCGGCCCCGCGAAACACTGCTTGGAGGAAAGGAAATTGAGGAAAGTTTTCAGCCGACCTGTACCGGCACGAAGATGCGGTTGCTGCCACGCTGAATCAGCAAGGCCACCGATTTACCCGCGCTCTTCAGGATGCCACGCACCTGATCGATGCTGTTGACCGACTTGCCGTCGACCGCAATCAGAATGTCGCCGGGCTGGATGCCGGCCTGTTCCGCCGGGCCGCTGACGCCCTCGACCAACAGCCCATGCGACACGCCGGCCTGCTGCTCTTCATTGGCGTTGAGCGGGCGCACCACCAGACCCAGCCCGCCGTGATCGCCCTGTGCGCCCGGGCTGGCCGAAGCGAGCGTCACGTTGTCGCTGAAGTTGCCCAGAACGGCGGTGATGGTCTGCTGCTTGTGATCGTGCCACACGCCCAGGGTCACTTTGCTGCCGGGCTCGGACAGACCGATCATCATCGGCAGATCGGCCGAATCGTTCACCGGCTGGCCGTTCACGCTGAGAATGATGTCGCCCGGCTGGAGACCGGCCTTGGACGCCGGGCTGTCTTTCTCGACCTGCGCGACCAGCGCACCGCGAGGGGTCTGCAGGCCGAAGGAGGTGGCCAGACTTTGCGACACGGTCTGCACCGCAATGCCAAGCCGTGCGTGCTGCACCTTGCCATGCTCGATGATCTGCTTGGCCACGCGCTCGGCCACATTGATCGGGATGGCGAATGACAGCCCTTCAAACGCGCCGGTCTGCGTGAAGATCTGCGAGTTGATGCCGACCACCTCGCCCTTGGTGTTGAACAGCGGACCGCCCGAGTTGCCGGGGTTCACCGCCACGTCGGTCTGGATGAAAGGCACCATGCTGTCGTCGGGCAGCGAGCGGCTCTTGGCGCTCACAATTCCCGCGGTCACCGTGTTGTAGAAGCCGTAGGGCGAACCGATGGCCAGCACCCAGTCACCCGGCTCCAGATTGGACGGGTTTCCCAGCCGCACCGTGGGCAGATTGGTCGCCGGAATCTTGATCACCGCGATGTCGGTCTTGGTGTCGTAGCCCAGCACCTTGGCCTTGTAGGTGCGATGGTCGGTGAGGGTGACGCGCACCGAGCTGGCGCCCTTGACGACGTGCGCGTTGGTCAGAATCAGCCCGTCCGAGCTGATGATGAAGCCCGAGCCCAACCCTTCGGTCGGCACTTCCTGCTGCTGGCCGTTATTGAATTGCTGAAAGAAGCGGAAGAACGGATCGTTCTGGAACTGCTTGGGAATCTGCTGCTGCTGCACCGTTTCCTTGGTTTCGCCTTTCACATTGATGTGCACCACCGCCGAGCCGTAGGCCTTGACGATGGAGGCGAAGTTCGGCGCGTTGACCACGGTGCTGGCCGCGGGCGCCGCGGGCGGGTTGTTGAACAAGGGCACGACCTTGTGGTTCATCTCAACCTGCGGCGCTGTTTCGGCATAGCTGAACTGATAGGCCATGGTGCCGGCCCCGGCGATGATGCCTGCTGCCGCCAGTGCGGCCCAGAGTTTTGACGAAGCCTTCGACTTTTTGCTTTGCATGACTGCCTCCGAAACGATCCAAACGAGTTGCGATGGTGGAATGTTCGCTGCCTTGCCTTAGACTCGGCTTAAGGGTCTGCGTCTGTCGCGTCCGATCTCTTTGTCTGCGAGGAAAACCATGTCATCACGTCCTGTTTTGCGTCCAGTTTCACCCGTCGTCGGCCTATGGCTCGCCAGCCTTCTGTTCTGCTCTGCCGCGCAGGCGCAGTCCCTTTCGCAGCCCACCCCGGCGGTGGTCGCTGGGGTGGTCGATCTGCAGGCCACGGCACAGGTCGAAGTGGTGCCCGACCTCGCGGTGATGACCCTGGCCGTGGAACGCAGCGGGGCTGACCCGGCCAGCCTCACCGCGCAAGTCAGCAAGTCGCTCGAAGCGGCTTTGAAGCAGGCCCGCACCGTGCCCGACATCGAGGCCAGCAGTGGGGCGTTCACCACCCAGCCACGCTGGAAAACGGTGAATAATCAGTCGCAACGCGACGGCTGGACGGTGCGCGCCGGACTGGTGCTCAAGTCGCACGACTTTGCCGCTCTGGGCAAGATGGCCGGGCAACTGGCGCAGCAGGGCTTCATGATCGAATCCAGCGGCTTCGAACTCTCCAAGGCCCTGCGCGACCGCGAGGAAACCGCGCTGATCGACTCCGCAATAGCTCGCTTCAAGTCCAAGGCCGCCACGGCCGCACGCGCGCTGGGCTACGGCAGCTACACCCTGCGCACCCTGAGCATCGAACCCACGCAGGGACAACTACCGCAGCCCCGCCCCATGATGATGCGCGCCGCCGCGCCCATGGCCGCAGAGCAAGCGCCCGCCGTACCCCTGGCCACCGGACGCACCCCGCTGCAGCTCACGGTGCAGGGGTCGGTGCAGCTCGCACGCTGATACGGCGCCTCTTTTCCCGCCTCTCAAGGAAACGCAGGGCCGCCCCAAGTTTCCTTGACCCCCGCGGGGGGCTGGCTGGGCGCAGCCCGGCCCTGGGGGCTCTCTCTATTCCCGCCTCTATTCCCCCTGCGCTTGCGGGCCCCTAAAATCGCGGGCTTGCCCCTCTTCCCTGCCGTCCCGCACGGCCCGGTATGCCTCACACCCAGCCAGAATTCGTTCTCACCCTCTCGTGCCCGGACGCCCCCGGCATCGTGCATTCGGTTTCCGGCCTGCTCTATCAAGCGGGTTGCAACATCATGGATTCGCAGCAGTACGGTGATGCCGACACCGGGCTGTTTTTCATGCGGGTGCACTTCTCCGCCCCGGAGCATCTGCAAGACGCCGCCCAGCTCGCGCTGTTGTTCGGCGATGTGCGCAAGCGCTTCGACATGCAGGCGCAGTTTCACGATCTGCGCATTCGCCCCAAGGTCGTCATCGCCGTCAGTCAGCACGGCCACTGCCTCAACGATCTACTCTACCGCTGGAAGGCCGGGCAACTGGCGATGGACATCGCCGCCGTCGTTTCCAATCACACCACCTTCGCCGACCTGACGCGCAGCTACGGCATCGAGTTTCATCATCTTCCCCTGAAAGCCGGAGAAGCCGCCGAAACCAAGCGGGCGCAGGAACAGGCCCTCTTCGGCGTGATGCAACAAAGCGGCGCGGCGCTGCTGGTGCTCGCGCGCTATATGCAGATTTTGAGCGCCGAGTTCTGCACCCAGCTCGAAGGCCGAGCCATCAACATCCACCACTCTTTCCTGCCCAGCTTCAAGGGCGCTCGCCCCTACGCGCAGGCCTATGCGCGCGGGGTCAAGCTCATCGGCGCCACGGCGCACTACGTTACCGCCGATCTTGACGAAGGCCCCATCATCGAGCAGGACGTCGAACGCGTCGACCACACCATGAGCGCAGCCGACCTCACCGCCGTCGGTCAGGATGTGGAGAGCGTCGTGCTCGCGCGCGCCGTACGCTGGCAGGTGGAACATCGCATTCTGCGCAACAGCCACAAAACCGTGGTGTTCCGCTGACCCGAAACAACGACCGAGACCCGCCATGCCGCGCCGCAAGCTCCCGCCCCAAACCCCCTGGACCAACTCGCCCGATGATGTCGAAGCCGCGTTCTACGAGGCACTTTCCAGCGGCAATCTCGACGCGCTGATGGCCCTGTGGTCGGAAGAAGACGAGATCTGCTGCATTCATCCCGGCGGCCAGCGGCTGGACGGTCAGGCTGCGATACGCGAGGGTTTCGCGCAACTGTTTGCCAACGGCGGTTTGCAGATCAATGCCGAGGTACAGCACCGCTGGCACAGCATGACCAGCGCCGCACACAGCGTGGTCGAACGCGTGCCGCTCGATGTGGACGGCCAGCCGCAATGGGGCTTCGTACTCGCCACCAATCTGTTCGTGCAGACCGCCGCCGGGTGGCGCATCGTGCTGCACCACGCCAGCCCCGGCGCGCCGCAGGCGCCGCTGTCCGCCATGGCGCCGAGCGACGTCCTGCACTGAGAGGGTGTGAACAAATCCGCCATGCCCGCTCGGTCTCCTTACCTGCACCGTGTTTTCGACCAAAGCCGCAACCCCCTACACCGCACCGCTTTGGCTGCCCGGCGGACAGTTGCAGACCGTGGTGCCTGCGTTGATCTCACGCTCCGGCGCGCGTCGCCCCGCGCTGCGCCGCGAACGCTGGACGGCGCCCGACGGCGACTTCATCGACGTGGACTGGCTGGACGCCCCGTTCGACCCCTCCACCCCCCTGCTGGTACTGTTCCACGGGCTTGAAGGCTCTTCGCAGAGCCACTACGCACAGGCGATCCTCGCCGCCTGCGCCCAGGTCGGCTGGCAATGCGCCGTGCCGCACTTCCGGGGCTGCTCGGGCGAAGACAACCGCGCGCCGCGCGCCTATCACTCCGGCGATTTCACCGAGATCGACTGGATACTCCAGAGATTCGCCCAGACCTGCCCGCTCGCCCCGCTGTATGCCGCAGGTGTGTCGCTTGGCGCCAATGCGCTGTTGCGCTGGGCGCAGGAAGAGGGCGCGGCAGCCAGCCAGCGGGTACGCGCCGTGGCGGCGATCAGCGCCCCGCTCGATCTGGCCGCTGGAGGCCGCGCCATCGCCACCGGCATGAGTTACCAGATCTACACCCGGCTTTTTCTGCGCACCCTCAAACCCAAGGCCCTGCGCATGATCGCGCGCCACCCCGGGCTCGCCGATCCGCAGCGCGTGCGACGAGCGCGCAATCTGGGCGAGTTCGACGATGCCTTCACCGCCCCCATCCACGGCTTCCGCGACGCGGCAGATTATTGGGAGCGCGCTTCCAGCAAACCGCATCTGCGCGAGCTTCGCGTTCCCACCCTCGTTCTCAACGCCCGCAACGACCCCTTCCAGCCCGCCTCCGTGCTGCCCGACGCTAGCGCCGCCTCAAACTGGGTACGGCTTGAGCAGCCCGCCCACGGCGGCCACGTCGGCTTTGCTCAAGGCAGCCTGCCCGGCCATCTCGACTGGCTGCCGCAGCGTCTGCTGCACTTCTTCCAACACGGAAACTAGCCCATGGACAGCGCCGTACTCCAAGCGATGGCCCGCTGGCCCAACGTGCCCCGCTGCACCGGATGGCTGGCGTTCGATCAGCGCGGCCAATGGTGGATGCGCAATCACGCTGGCCCCACCACCTGGCCTCGCGATGCACAGGGGCGACTGGAAAAAACCGACGCCGGCCCCGTCATGCACGCGGGCCTGGCCGCCTTCATCGGCCGCAACTACACCGTCGATGCCACCGGCGCGTGGTACTTCCAGAACGGCCCGCAGCGGGTCGATGTCAGCCTGGAAACCGCGCCGTGGATCATCCGCCTGCAACACAATGCCGAAGCGGGCGAGCCGTGGAGCACGCATACCGACCAGGCCTGCAACGTCGAATCCATCTGGCTGGATGATCGGGGTCAGGTGTGGCTGCGCACCGACCTCGGCCCCGGCCTGCTGCACAGTACTGACATGCCCCTGCTGGCCGACCATCTCGATGCCCCGGGCACACAACTCTGCCTGCCCAACGCCGCCCCCCTGACCATCGGCCACTTCACCGAGTCGCCTGCTGAGTTCTTCGGTTTCCGGCCCGATCCACCCTGAAGTTGGCGACAAAAAAGCCCGCAGATTGCGGGCTTTTTAGCGCAACGAAAGCGGGGAGCACCCCCTTCAACACTTACTTCGACTGAGCCACCATATAGTCCACAGCGGCCTTCACGTCATCATCACTCGCCGAAGAACCGCCCTTGGGCGGCATCATGCCGAGTTTGCCCGTGTAGCCATGAATCGCACGGTCATACAGCACCGCGTCGCCCTGTGCAATGATCGGCGCCCAGGCTGCCTTGTCGCCCACCTTGGGCGCGCCCGCCACACCCGCACCGTGGCAAGCGATACAGGTTGATTCGTACAAGCCCTTGCCGTCCACCTTGGTCGCCGCAACCGGCACCGCGGCACCGCTGCTTGAGCCCGCCGGCGTTGTCGCTGCAGCAGAAGCCGCCGGCGCCGCAGCGGCTGTCGTCATCGAGGCCGCATTCTGCTGTGCCGCGGCCTGACTGCTGGCCGCGACTGCGGCAGAGCCCACCGGAGCAACCCGCGCATCCACCTCAGCCGTCGCCAGAGCCTCCGAACCCGCCGGTGGCTGGCTGCTGCTGCCGATGTAAAACGCAATCAGCAGCAACAAGACGATAGGAACAATGAAGCCAATGCCCATCACCACCAGAATCTTGCGCAGAGTCGGCGCAAAAGGCAGATCAGACACATCGTCAGAACTGGAAGAAGCTGAATGGGAATTCGAGTGCGGTGCGCTCATAACGGTCGAGTGTAAAAAGTGGAAATCTGAAAAATTGCAGACAACATGATATGCGTTGCTCACGATCCCTCGACGGGGTCAACCCCAACACCGCCCGCCAGAGCCCCTGAATTTGATTTGCATCATATTCGGAAACATCCTGTAACGCGACATAGCGTCGCACCCCGTTGACCGAACCTCAAGTCAAATCTGCAGGCAGCCAAAGCAAAAGCCCTCCTGACATTACGGCCGCGACAGCCCCCGAACAGGTTAAGATGTTGCGTTGCACGGAAGTCACATCGCACCTTCCGCCTGCGCCCGTAGCTCAGTGGATAGAGTATTGGCCTCCGAAGCCAAGGGTCGCTGGTTCGATCCCAGCCGGGCGCACCATTTTTGCAGCAGAACCAAGACTCGCTTGTACTGGCTTGCCCCCTGGGAAGCGGGCCGTTTTGCATCCGGTGCCGGTCAGCGGCAATTTCCTCCGGTCGTAAGCAAAAAGCACTAAGGACGCCCCATCGGATTCTGCTTCAATGCCCCGGGTCATGCCCCATGAAGCATCCGGATGCCAAAATACAAGCCGGACTTCTGCAAACAAAAAACCCGCTGTCTCAAAGGAGAACAGCGGGTTTTTCGGACTTCCTTGGACTTCTTAAAACAGAATCTTGGCGGAGACGAAGGGAT
>NZ_JBYCKI010000288.1:0-5610 GCF_057473305.1 Thiomonas sp. TH-17 | reverse complement strand
GCGTTCGATCGAGCACCGCGAACTCGGCTCGTCCCGTCTTGACGACGATGGCCTCGTCGGTGGTGGCGATGACCTTGCCCTCGAAAGGCTTCGGGTCGATGTGAAAGCCCAGCGTCGAAACCTTGGGCTGGCCGTCGAAGATGTTGAACTTGAACGAACGGACGTTGGTAGGCACATGACCGACAACCAGCGTTGGCATCTGTGCACGGATGGCTTGGGTATCCATCGGGAGACTCCTTGTGGCAACCAAGGGACTCCCGCCCGCAAGGGAGGTCCGTCCCTTGAGGGTGAGGTGGATGGACGCGAGTGCGCCCGGGGAACGAAACAACCAGCACGGCGAACCGCGCCGCAGTCTTGAAGGTCTCGACTGCCTGGGCATGCTGCCGGCAACGCCAGCGAACATGCGGCCAGCGTGCGACACATGGCGGCGGCCGTCCGCCGGGAATCGGCAATGCGCCGGCACCGCGTTCCATGAAAAGGAAGAGCCCCGCAGGGGGACGCGACGGGGGCTACTCGCCTTCGTACAACGGCAATCCGGGAACCGAACCCACGTTCGCGCCCATCCAGACGGTATTCCTCGACCTTGAAAGCGTGGTTTCGATGATGTGGCATTCATCCGTCCGGCTGTTCTGCTTGACCATGGAGTGCACTCCAAGGTTTATCCTGAAATCGTGACGGGGCAGCACGCATCCGCGTGGCTGCAACGCATCACGAACATCAACAGGAGCCTTGAAATGACTGCCAAACGCAAAGTCGAGGTGTTCAGCGCCGGCTGCCCGGCCTGCACCGATGTCGAAACCCTTGTAAAAAGCCTGGCCTGCTCCTCGTGCGAAGTCGATGTGCTCGACATGCGCGACTTGGCCGTCGCACAGCGCGCGAAGGCGCTCGGCGTGCGCTCGGTGCCGGCTGTTGCGATCGACGGCCGGCTCGCCGGCTGCTGCGTTGATCGCGGTGTCGATGAGGCGAGCCTGCGCGCCGCCGGCCTCGGCCAGCCCTGATGCTGACCATCGGCAAACTGGCAAAGGCCGGGGATATCAGCCCCGACGCGCTGCGCTATTACGAGCGCGAGAGGCTGCTCGTCCCGGCGAGCAAAACCGACAGCGGCTATCGCCTCTATGGCGAGGATGCGGTGCGGCGGGTGCGCTTCATCCAGCACGCCCAGGCTTGCGGCTTCACGCTCGCGGAGATTCGCGAACTCTTGCATCTGCGCCAGGCCGACGGCGCATGCTGCGACGACATAAAGAGCCGCGCCATCGAGAAGAAGCTCCAGCTCGCCGCCAAGATTCGCGCCATGCAGGCGATGTCGGCGGCGCTCGACGTGCTGATCGTCGAGTGCTCGGGTGGGGCGCTGCCTGTCGATGACTGTCCGATCCTGGCGGCCCTGGAAGCGGTCAGCTTTGAGGCGAAGCGCACGCCATGAGGATCGAGCTCTTCTACACGCCGGGCTGTGCCAAGTGTGCCGGGGCGACAGCGGCGCTCAAGGCGGCGGTGCAAGCCTTGTCCGGAGTCGAGTGGTGCGAGGTCAACGTGCTCGATGATCTCGACCGCGCGGTCGATCTCGGGGTGCTGACGCTGCCCGCGCTTGCCGTGGATGGCGAGTTGGTGTTCACCGCGCTCCCGACAGCCGAACAGCTCGTTGCCGAACTGCGTCGGCGCGATGGAGTGCGCAGCCATGGAGCTTGAGACGCTACGGCAGCTCGCCTCCCAAAGCGTGGGGGTCGCCAGCGGCATCAGCCTGCTGGCCGGGCTGCTGTTCAGCGTGAGTCCCTTGGCGATAGCCGCATTGCCGGTGCCACTTGCCTACGTCACCCGAGCCCGCGCGCCAAGCGAGGCGGCCCGTTACGGCCTTGCCTTCATCGGCGGCCTGATCGCCGCGCATGCGTTGCTGGGTGCCGTGGCAGGACTCGGCGGTCAAGGGGTGCAAGCGCTGGCGGGGCGCTGGTGGGGGTTGCTGCTCGGCCCCTGGCTGATCGTCTTGGGCCTGCTGTGGACCGGGTGGGTCAAGCTGCCGTTGCCGAAGGTCGGATTCAGAGCCAAGCGGGTCGGCAGTGGCTGGGGCGCGTTTGCGCTCGGCATTCCGTTCTCCGTCGCCGTCTGCCCATCCTGCGCCCCGGCGCTCGTCGTGTTGGTTGGCGCGGCGGCAGCCAGCGGCTCGCCGCTTTTCGGCGCCGCCATGCTGATCAGTTTCGCCATCGGCCGCGCGATCCCCTTGGCCTTGGCGGCGGTCGCAATGGAGTGGATCGAGCAGATGAAACCGCTCGGACGGTTCCGCCGCGCCTTTGAGCTGACCGGCAGCCTGCTGCTGATCGTCACCGGCCTGTATCTGCTCAATGGCTACTTCGCCTTTTTCCCCTGGCTCACCTGGTAGGCGCACGCGATGAAGACCGATTCGTCGCAGCTTCGGCAAAACGCCGTCAGTTGGCTGACGCTGTTCACCGCGACCGGCACGCTGGTCTGCTGCGCGCTGCCGATCCTGTTCGTCACGCTGGGCCTGGGCGCCGCCGTGGCGGCCGTCACCAGCGCAGTGCCGTTCCTGGTCGCGCTGGCCCTGCACAAGGCTTGGGTGTTCGCGGGTTCCGGACTGATGCTGCTCGTTTCCGGCTGGCTGCTCTACCGGCCTGGGCGAGCCTGTCCGAGCGACCCCGAGCTGGCGCGCCTGTGCGAGCGAGCCGACCGCTGGAACCGGCGGATTCATGGAATCTCAGCCGCCCTCTGGGGCGTCGGCCTCTTCGCCGCCTATCTGGCGCTGCCGATCCGTATCTGGCTCGGGGTCTGAGCGTCCCATCTTCGAAGGAGATCATCGTGATGCAAAGATCCCATCTGAAACACTTGGCAGCAGCTTTGGCGCTGTGCTTGCCACTGATGGCCTTCGGCGCGGAGCGCCTGGTGGTGGACATTGCTGTCAAGGGCATGACCTGCCCGTTCTGCGCCTACGGGCTGGAGAAGAACCTCGGCAAGGCGAGCGAAGTCGATCATGCAAGCGCGAGCCTGAAGGGGCAGAACGTCCGCATCGTGCTCAAACCCGGTGCGCAGGCCGATCTCGATCGTTACAAACAGCTCATCCATGATGCCGGCTTTACCCCCGGCGAGGCGAAGGTATCCAAGGAAGAAGCCAAATGAATGTCCCGCCCGGAAACATACTGGCGCTGGCCATGCTGTGCGCCTGGGCGGGGGCCGCCAATGCCGCGCCGCTCACCTTCAATACGGCCCTGCCCATCTCCAAGGACGAGTGGATTCTGCGCGAGCAGTTCGTCTACATGAAGAGCACCGACGACCCATCGTCGATGAACCGCCGCATGGAGGTTTCTGGCCTGATGTCCGTGTTGGGTTACGGGGTCAGCCGCGACTTTGCGGTCTTCGCCGTGCTGCCTTATGCCGACAAGCGGCTGTCCGTGAACGTGGGCGGGGCGGACGTGACACGCAGCCAGGCAGGTTTCGGCGATGCGACATTCATGGGCCGCTACACGGCCTTTGAAGCCAACGCGACAGGGCATACCTTCCGCATTGCGCCGTTTCTCGCCGTCACGGCGCCGACCGGCGACGACCGCGCATCCGATCGCCTGGGACGGCTGCCGCCGATGCTCCAGCCGGGTTCCGGCTCTTGGGACTGGCAGGGAGGCGCAGTGGCGTCCTTTCAATCGCTGGATTGGGGCGGCGATGTTCAGATTGCCTATCAGCGCAATGGGGAAGCCAGCGGCTTCCGGGCCGGCGCGGTCAGCCGTCTCGATCTGTCGGTTCAGCGCCGGCTGTGGCCCGGCATGTTGGGCGAAGGCGTCCCCAGCTTTCTTTACGGCGGGCTGGAGGCCAACCTCATTCATGTCGCCAAGGATCAGGTCAACGGGACTGACGATCCAAACTCGGGCGGCACGACGCTGTTCCTCACGCCCACCGTGCAGTACGTAACACGCAAATGGGTGCTCGAAGCGGGCATTCAGATACCGGTCTCGCAGCGCCTGAACGGCAGCGCGCTCAGGAACGATTACATCCTGACCACCGGCTTCCGTCTCAACTTCTGATGCAGTGGCGTGCCCACGAGGCGCGGCGTGACCGGACTCAGGATCGATCAGGCTGTTGATCTGGCGCTCGCTCGGGTTCGCGCTCGCAGGTCCTGGCTCGCGCCTGGAAGCGCTGATAACACTCCAGTCCGCAGAAGTGCTCGACGTACTCGGCGCCTTCCGGCGTGAAAGCGGCGTCGAGCGGGATTTCCTTGCAGCAGACGCAGCAGTCGACAGTCACAGCTTGGTTGCTCGTCATGGCTATCCTCCTCTCACGAAGCGGATGAACTCGTCGGCCGGTCGCGGCGCGGAGAACAGGAATCCCTGCACGGCGTCGCAGCCGGCCTGGCGCAACACGTCGAGGCTGGCCGGTGTCTCGACGCCCTCGGCGACCACGTCCATGCCCAGGCCGTGCGCGAGCTGGATCACCGTGCGCACGATGGTGCGGTCGCGGGCATCGTCCGCGAGTCCCGCCACGAAGGACCGGTCGATCTTGAGCGTGGTGATCGGGCAGCACTTCAGGTGCCGCAGGCACGAATAGCCGGTGCCGAAGTCGTCGGCGGCAAAGCGCACGCCGACGGCGCGCAGGGCGTCGAACAGGGCGAACAGCGCCGGATCGCCGAACGCGGCCGTTTCGGTCAGCTCGATCTCCAGCCGGTCGCCGGGCAACTGCGCCTCGGCCAGCATCTGCCGCAGGCCGGTGTCGAAGTCTGCTCTCACCTGACTGGCGGCCACGTTGACCGCCAGGCGGAATGACCCAGGGACGTCCGCTTGCCAGTCACGCATCTGCCGGCAGGCTTCGCGCAATACCCAATCGCCGATCTGCGGCATCAGCTCGGCAGTTTCGGCCAGCGGCAGGAAATGCTCCGGGGCCAGCAGACCGAGGTCGGGGTGCGCCCAGCGCAACAGCGCCTCCGCGCCGATGAGCGCGCCGCTGCCCACCGCGACGATCGGCTGGTAGTGAAGGACCAGCTCCTGCCGTTCGGCCGCCCGCGCCAATTGCGCGGCGGTCGGTTCGTCAGATGGGGGCACGATCATGACCGGCTCTGGAAGGCCCGCAGCGCACGAGTCAGGGCCAACAGGAACAGAACTGCCAGGGCGAGCGCCGCGATCCCCCAATGCTCGCTGAGGAACGCGCCGGCGGTCGTGCCTGCCAGGACGGCGGCCAGGATCGGCAAGTGGCACGGGCAGGTCAGCGCGGCCAGCACACCCCAGGCGTAAGCCCGCCAGCCCGGCGCTTGATCGTCATCCATAACGGCACTCCACATTGGCATCCGCCATGCCGGCAAGCTGCCGGTCGAGGGACTCCAGCCGCTCGCGCCGTGCCGCAAGCCACGTGCGCAAGCGGGCCAGGCACTCGGCGGCATCGCCGTCCGCATCCAGGGCATGGCACAGCCGGGCCAACTCATCGAGGCCGATCCCGGCCTCGAACAGCGCCCGCATCAAGCGCAGCCGCGCGAGTGCCTGCTCGTCGTAGAGGCCATAGCCGCCCGGCGTGCGCCGCGCTGGATGCACCAGCCCGCGCAGCACGTAGTCGCGCACGACATGGACGCTGACACCGGCCGCCCCGGCGAGCCTGGAGATGGTGTAATCGTCCATCGCTTCCTCCTTTCCG
>NZ_JBYCKI010000287.1:0-3970 GCF_057473305.1 Thiomonas sp. TH-17 | reverse complement strand
TGCTGCTGTTCTACGCCGACCAGCGCAGCGGCCGCTTCAGCCGCGCCGCCTCGTATGTCGGCGATGAAACCATGGTCGGCAGCCTGTGGCGCATGAGTGCCGCCGCCCCCCTGCGCGTCGAAGTCGACTACCTGCCCCCGCTGCGCGCCCCGACCCGCCGCGCCCTCACCCAACAAACCCGCGACGCCATTGCCGAGCACCTCCACCAGCGCCTGCGCGACAGCCGCTGAACCCGGGCGAGCCCCTACAATTCGGGCGCACACCTCGCCGTAGTTCAATGGATAGAACGGCTGCCTCCTAAGCGGCAAATACAGGTTCGATTCCTGTCGGCGGGACCAGATGGAGGATCTGCAGATCCAGCATTGACGCGACCCATGGTTGCTACATATAGACCAGAATCCCACTGGGCCCTTGACAGGTTTGGTCTGCGCGCATCAAACGGGCAATCGTCGATACAACGAAGCGAACCATGACAGACACGCCGACCCCACCGGCTGATGAGGATCTGCCGACGCTGCAACACAAGGTGCAAGGGATGATGGGCCGATGCATCATTCGTCTGCAGCAGTACGAGCAATTGATGAAAGCCGTCGTGGCCCACCACGAAATCTCCGCGTCAGAATCACCCCTCAAGTCGGATCTGGATGAGCGCATAGCGGATGCTGGCGGCAAAACGCTGGGAACATTGGTCGGCACGCTGCTCGAAACGTATATCGTCTGCAGCGAACAAGAAATAGCCGCCAAACCAGATCCCCACGACGATAAACCCTCGGTCAAGATGAATGCCCAATTGCCAATGCGGGCCAAGGATTTCGACAAGGCGCAGAACGATCTGAAGGAATTGGTCGTGCTGCGAAATAACCTGGTGCATCACTTCGTCGAACAGCACGATCTTCGGCATCTGAATGGATGTCGTGGCGCACAACAGTTCTTGGAAGCGGCCTACCAGCTCATCAATCGACACTACACGCAATTGCGAGGCTGGGCAGAGGAGATGGTGCGGAGCAAGCGCGTCATGGAGAAATTTATCCAGTCAGATGTCTTCCACGATCTTGTGATCAACGGCATTGCGCCGGATGGCTCGGTGGATTGGCCCGCAGCGGGAATTGTTTGCGCGTTGCGTGAGGCGGCTGATGGGTTGGCTATCCAAAATTGGACTTCGGTCATCGCCGCCGCGCGATGGATTGCGCAAAGGCATCCCGATCAGCATCCCGCCAAGTATGGTTGCAAGAGTTGGCAACAAGTCATCCACGAATCTCGACTTTTCGAGCTTCAATATTTTGAAACACATGGCCAGCGAGAGGCTTGGTACCGATTCAAAAAATCGTAGCGCTTGATACCCCACACAGGTTCAGGATTAGCGTGCAGACTGCAGGTGGATTAACCCTGGCTCCGCCCCGCAATCGGCGGCACGTCGAATTGCACGTCGCCGCATTGCGCGCGGTGGCGCAGGGCGTGGTCGATGAGGATGATGGCCACCAGCGCTTCGGCGATGGGCGCGGCGCGGATGCCCACGCAGGGGTCGTGCCGGCCGTGGGTTTCCACCGTGGTGGGGGCGTTGTGCATGTCCACCGACTGGCGCGGCAGACGGATGCTCGATGTGGGCTTGATGGCGATGGAGGCCACCACGTCTTGCCCGGTGCTGATGCCGCCAAGCACGCCGCCGGCGTTGTTGGAGGTGAAGCCCTGCGGGGTGAGTTCATCGCCATGCTGCGTGCCCTTCTGCGCCACGCTGGCGAAGCCCGCGCCGATCTCCACGCCCTTGACGGCGTTCAGGCCCATCAAGGCGTGGGCGATGTCGGCATCGAGCTTGTCATACAGGGGCTCGCCCCAGCCTGCGGGCACGCCGCTGGCGGCCACCATGATGCGCGCGCCGACCGAGTCGCCCGATTTGCGCAGCGCGTCCATATACGCCTCCAGCTCGGGCACGATGTCGGCGTTGGGCGAGAAAAACGGGTTCTGATGCACCGCGTCCCAGGTCTGGAAGGCGATGGGCATTTCACCTAGCTGGGTCATGCAGGCGCGAACCATCACGCCGTGGTGCGCGGCCAGCCACTTCTTGGCCACCGCACCGGCGGCGACGATGGGCGCGGTCAGCCGTGCGGAGGAGCGCCCGCCGCCACGCGGGTCGCGCAGGCCGTACTTGCGCCAGTAGGTGTAGTCGGCATGGCCGGGGCGGAAGGTGTCGAGGATGTTGCCGTAGTCCTTGCTGCGCTGGTCGGTATTGCGGATGAGCAGGGCGATGGGCGTGCCGGTGGTCTTGCCCTCGAACACGCCGGAGAGGATTTCCACCTGATCGGCTTCCTGCCGCTGCGTCACATGGCGGCTGGTGCCGGGGCGGCGGCGGTCAAGATCGGGCTGGATGTCGGCCTCGCTCAACGCCATGCCCGGCGGGCAGCCGTCGATGACGCAACCGATGGCCGGGCCGTGGGATTCGCCGAAGGTGGTGACTGCAAACAGCAGGCCGAGGGTGTTGCCGGACATGGGAGGACTTTCAGGGTTGAGGGGGAAGGTCGCGCGCTTGCAAGGCGTCGAGCAGCTTGTCGTGCACCCCGCCAAAGCCGCCGTTGCTCATCACCAGCACGCGGTCGCCGGGGCGTGCGGCAGCGGCCACCGCAGCCACCAGCGCGCCGAGATCGTCGAACGCCTGCGCCTTGTCGCCCAGCGGCTGCAGCGCTTCGGCGAGATTCCAGCCCAAGCCACCGGCGTAACCAAAGCTCAGGTCGGCGTCGGCCAGGGCGCCAGGCAGCAGCGCCTTCATCGCACCGAGTTTCATGGTGTTGGAACGCGGCTCGAACACCGCCAGAATGCGGCCTGAAGCGGCATGGGAATCGGTCTGCATGCGATGCCGCAGCCCGGCAATCGTGGTGGCCAAGGCCGTGGGGTGATGGGCGAAATCGTCGATGACCTGCACGCCGTTCGCCGTGCCGCGCAGCTCCATACGTCGTTTCACGCCCTGAAAGCTGCACAGCGCGGCGCAGGCTTCGTCGGCAAACACACCGGCATGCTGGGCCGCGGCAATGGCGGCCAGGGCATTGCTGCGGTTGTGTGCGCCGGTTTGGTTCCAGCGCACCTCGCCCATGCGTTTGCCGCGCAGCCGCACCTCAAACTGCTGCTCGCCGCCCTGCGCGCTCCAGCCGTTCTCGGCGTCATCGAAATGCACCACCTCGCTCCAGCAGCCGCGCGCGAGCACGCGCTGCAAGGCATCCGAGCGGGCGTTGACCACAAGCTGCCCGCTGCGCGGCACGGTGCGCACCAGATGGTGAAACTGGGTTTCGATGGCGGTGAGATCGGGGAAGATGTCGGCGTGGTCGAACTCCAGATTGTTGAGCACCGAGGTACGCGGGCGGTAATGCACGAACTTGGAGCGCTTGTCGAAAAAGGCGGTGTCGTATTCGTCGGCTTCGATAACAAAAAAGTCTTGCCCCAGCCGCGCCGATTGGCCAAAGTCCAGCGGCACGCCGCCGATGAGAAAGCCGGGCTTCAGCCCGGCGACGTCGAGAATGTGCGCCAGCATCGAGGTGGTGGTCGTCTTGCCGTGCGTGCCCGCAACTGCCAGCGTCCAGCGGCCCTGCAGCACATGTTCGGCCAGCCACTGCGGCCCGCTGATGTAAGGCTGCCCGGCATCGAGAATCGCCTCCATCAACGCATTGCCGCGCGACACCACATTGCCGATGACCCACAGATCGGGCTTGAGAGCGAGCTGATCGGCGCCGTAGCCCTCGACCAGTTCGATGCCCAGCTGCTGCAACTGCGTGCTCATGGGCGGATAGACCTGCGCGTCGCAGCCGGTCACGCGGTGCCCGGATTCCTTCGCCAGCGCCGCCAAACCGCCCATGAAGGTGCCGCAAATGCCAAGAATATGAATATGCATGGCGGCAGATTCTAGGAGCCTGTCGGGCTTTGGTCGTCGAAAGCGAAAATGGGGCCCAGCTTGGACAGTTTTTGCCGGATTTGCAGGCCCATAGCC